>JASHYB010000087.1 GCA_030043255.1 Thermoplasmata archaeon
CCGCCGCGCTCGACCGCCTCGGCGTGGATGTTCACGCCCCGGGTCTTCGCCGCCGCCGGCGACAGCAGCTGCAGCAGGAACGGGGCCATCTTGGGATCGCCCGCCGGGCATCGGTCGGCGTCGTGGCGGTGCTCTACGATATACAGCGGCACGATTACCTCCGGACGAAGTCCATACGGCTGGTGCGAACGATGGACCGGTGACCCGCGAGGCGCGCCCGGCTGGCCCGGGGAAAGCCCGGCACGCCTGGGGCGGGCGCGCCGGGCAAGGTGGGCTGGTCGGCGGCTCCCTCTACCCGGGGGAGGTGCGAGGGGGTTTCGCCGACCATCGGAGCTTCCGAGCCGGCCGGGAAGATAAACGTTCGCAAGTGTCCCGTAAATATCACCAGGAACCGCCGCCGACGCGGGAGCCGTTTCTCGGGGTGCTTGACGGAATCCGGGGGCGCGTCGCCGACGGTTCGCGCACTTACTGCACCAAACTTGTGTACCGCCACCGCGCGGCGGCTCACGCGCGACCGCCGTCCTCGGGGCGCACGGGGACCGGCGCTCCGCTTGCGCGCCGAGCCGCTGTCGCGGCGGTCCCCGAGCCGTTAAGCCGCACCGGAGCGCTTCGCCGGTCGGCCCGATGTCGTCCGTCGAGGAGACCGCCGTCGCCCTCGGCAATCCGACCAGCGAGGAGTTCCGGCGCGCCGCCGGGGTGCTCGGCAAGGTCGGCCTGACCCAGTACGAGGCGCGCGCCTACATCGCGCTGGTCGCCCGGGGGCTCGGGGACGCGACCGGCGTCGCGGCGGCGGCCGGCATCCCGCGCACGAGCGCCTACAAGGTCCTCGAGTCGCTCGCCGCCAAGGGCTACGCGCAACCGACCGGCGGCAAGCCGATCCTCTTCCGCCCCACGCCGCCGCTGGACGTCGCCGAGACGCTGAAGGCGGCCATCCAGGAGGTCTTCGAGCAGCTCGCCCAGCTCCACCGGGTCGTCGGCGAGCACGGCGAGCCGCAGCTGGTCTACCTGCTCTCCGAGCGGGAGAAGGTCGTCGCGAAGATCGGTGAGCTGCTGGACCAGTCGAGCCGCACGTTCATCCTGACGACCCCGCAGGTCGCCGACCTGCGGGACGGGCTCGGCAAGAAGATCCAGAGCGCGCTGAAGCGCGGCGTGCGCGTGACGTTCGTGACGGCGCCGCTGCAGCGCCTGCCCGAGGGCGTGGAGCACGTCCCGCGCGAGAACCTGATGGCCACCGAGGTGCTCGCCGACGGGGAGCACGCGCTCCTCGCCGCGCCTGGGCTGGACGCCTGCGGGTTCACGGACAACCCGATCCTGATCGCCCACCTGAAGCAGTTCCTGGAGTTCGTCCTCGGCAAGGACCCCGGGGCCCCGTCGGCCTAGGGTCGGGCGTCCGGCACCATGGCCCGAGCCCGCGCGCCGCCGGCCGAGCGGGTCCGCGAACGGCTGCGCGCCGTCGCGGGCGACGCGCTGGCGGACGCAATGCCCGCCGGCTACCAGCGGCTCGGCCGGGTGCTGCTGGTGCGCCTGCCGCCGACGCTCGTCCCGTACGGGCCGCAGCTCGGCGAGGCCTGGCGCGAGGAGCTCGGCGTCGAGACGGTGCTGGCCCACCGCGGCCCGATCGGCGGCGAGCTGCGGACCCCGAGCCTCGAGCGCCTCGTCGGGGACGGGACGGAGACCGAGGTCGTGGAGCACGGGAGCCGCTGGCGGCTGGACGCCGCGCGGCTCATGTTCGCCGCGGGCAACCGCACCGAGCGCCTGCGGTTCGCGCAAGCGGTCCGCCCGTCCGAGCGGGTCGCCGACCTGTTCGCCGGCATCGGTTACTTCACGGTCCCGGCGGCCCGGCTCGCGCTTCAGGCCACGTTCGTGGCGGTCGAAAAGAACCCGGTCGCCTTCCGCTACCTGGAGGCGAACCTTCGGCTCAACGGCGTCGACGACCGGGTCCGGGCGCTGCTCGGCGACAACCGGGAGCTCGCGCTCGAACCCCGGTCGTTCGACCGGATCCTCCTGGGCTATCTCCCGAGCTCGCTGCCCTGGCTGGCCCGCGCCGTCGGGCTCCTCGCCCCGGGCGGCGGGACGGTGCACGCGCACCTGGTCGTCGACGCGCGCGATGCCCGCCGGGCCGGCGAGGCGGCGGTCTCCGCCGAGCTGGACCGGTGCGGGGCGAGCCGGACCGGCCCGGTGCGCGGACGCGAGGTCAAGCCGTACGGCCCCGGCCGCACCCACGTCGTGGTCGACGCCCCCGTGCGGCCCCCGCGCTAGCGCGCGGCGACCGGTCGGGCGAGCGCGCGCATCGCCTCGGGGAACGCGCGGGCGAACCGGTCGATGTCGGCCGGCGGATTGGAGAAGGAGACCCGGACGAACTGCGAGCCGTGGGCCGGGGAGAGGTAGTTGCCCGACCGCACGAAGACCCCGTGACGTCGCAGCAGCTCCTCCTGGACCCCCTCCGGCGAAAGACCGGTGGCGCCGATGTCCAGGATCGTCATGTTCGCGCGGGACGGCTCCACCGGAGCGGTGACGCCGGGGACCGAGCGTCCGACCTCGCGCACGCGGCGGCCGTTCTCGCGCGTCGTCCGCACGACGTCGCCGATCCAGCTGCGCTTCGTCCGCAGGGCAGCGCGGGCGGCGACCTGAGCCAGGATGTTCACCCCGAGGTCGTTGGTGTTGTACCGGGCGATGCGCCGGACCAGCTCGGGGCTGGCGGAGAAGCCCCCGAGGCGCAGCCCGGCGAGCCCGCAGTTCTTGGAGACCGACCAGACCGTCACGGTCTCCTCCGGCGCGAACTCCGCCGCGAGCGCGTGGCCCTCGGAGAAGTCCCGGTACGTGACGTCGTTGATCAGCGTCAGGTGGCGGTCGTGCGCGAGCTCGGCGATCGCCCGCACCACCTCCCGCGGGTACCCCGAGCCGAGCGGGTTGAGCGGGTCGATCAGCAGGAGGATCTTGGTCCGCGGGCTGATCCGTTCGGCGACCTCCTCGGCGGAGAGCCGGAACGGGGGCCGGTAGATGTCCGCGCAGACGGTCTTGGCGCCGCACAGCTCGATGAACCGGTGGATGATCAGGTAGCTCGGGTCGGAGGCGACGACCTCGTCGCCCGGGGCGAGCAGCGCCCGGGTCGTCATGTAGAGCGCCTCGGTGCCGCCGCTCGTCAGGAACGGCACGGCGTCCGGCAAGCCGAGGTCCTCACGGACCAGCTCGAGCAGCTCGGGGTCCCCGGTCGCGGGCGGGTAGCCCTCGTACCGGCGCTCGGCGATCGCCTCGTCCAGCGCGCCCCGCACGACCTCCGGCGGCACCAGGTGGTTGGTGTTCTGGCTGAGCCAGGCGACCTCCTTGCGGTGCGCGTGGGCGTAGCGGAACGCGTCGAACGTCGCGGCCACGCTGCGCGAGCCCGCCTCCTCGCTTAACCTCTGCCGTCAGGCGGGCTCGACGCGCCGGCGAGGTAGGCGGTGACGATGCCGAACGACATCGGTCGCGCGTCGACCCGCTCGAAGTCGGCCTCGCGGAGCATCCCGAGCAGACGCTCCCGGGGGGGCAGCGAGCGCAGCGACCTCGGCAGGTAGCTGTACGGCCCCTCGCGCCCGAACGCCCGGCCGATCAGCGGCACCGCGTGATCGAAGTGGGCGTGGAAGACCCGACCGACCAGCGGCGACGGCGGCTCGGAGACCTCCAGGGTCAGCAGGCTGCCGCCCGGGCGCAGGACCCGCCGCAGCTCTCGGAACGAGGCCCCGAGGTCCACCAGGTTGCGGGCGACGAACGCGTTCGCGGCGACGTCGAACGCGCCGGCCCGGAACGGCAGGTGGCCGATGTGGGCGGCGGCGAAGTCGATCGTGCCCCGGCCGCGGCGCGGCGAGGTCCTCCGCTGCGCCGTCCGGACCATCGTCCGGCTGAAGTCCGAGGCGACGACCTCGGCCCGCGGGTAGCGCTGCGCGAGGAGGCGGGCGAGGCCGCCGGTCCCGCAGCCGACGTCAAGCACCCGGACGACCGGTCCCCGATGGAAGCGCTCGAGCTCCCAGAGCGCCCGCGGCCGCCAGAGCAGGTCCTGGCCGAACGTCGCCAGATGGTTGAACGCGTCGTAGCGGTCGGCGATCGAGGCGAACATCCGCTCGACGTCGCGCTCGAACGTCGGCAGGCTGCGGTCCGGCAGCAGCGTCCCGTCGGAGGCCGTCGGGCCGGCCGCCGCTCCCGCCACGGCCGGCGCGAGGCGGTCGGCGCCTTAAGCCGGGGGGTCGTCCTCGGCGTCGAGCGCGGCCGAGAGCTTTCTCGCGTCGCCGGCGAGGTCGCTGCGCAGCTCGTCGAAGCCGTTCGCCCGCGCTTCGGCGAACAGCAGACGGGCGCCGGCCCGGTCCCCCCGGACGGCGGCGAGCCGGGCGCGGCGGAACAGCATCTCCGCCACCTCTCCCTTCATCCCCATCCATCGCGCGTTGGCCAGCGAGGCGGCGAACTCCTGCTCCGCCTCGTCGTAGCGTCCCTCCTTCTCCGCGACGATCCCCCGGATCATCTCCAGCTGCTGGCGGGCGAGCCGGTCGCCGGTCGGCTCCAGGGTCCGCTCGGCCCGGTCGGCGGTCTGGCGGGCGAGCTCGGACTCGCCCAGCTCGGCGTGCCAGTGCGCGAGGTTGATCAGACAGTAGCCGATCCAGATCGGCGAGCGGGAGCGCTCCGCCTCGTCCAGCGCCCGGCCGATGTCCCGCATCGCCTCCTCCAGGCGACCGATCCGGTGCTCGAGCACCGCGCGGTTCATCAGGACCCGCGCCGACGCGTTCGGGTCGTCCTCCCGGGCGAACATCGCCGCCGCCCGCTCGTAGAGCGCGAGCGTCGGCTCGACGTACTCCGGGCCCCGGGGCAGCAGCGCGTTGGCGACGTCGATCAGCGCGTGGCCCTGCTCGTGCGGGGTCCCTTCCCGCTCGGCGATCGCGAGCGCCGCCCGCTGGTGCTGCTCGGCGAGGTCGAGGTCGCTCCGTCGCCAGTACAGCGTCCCCAGCACCCGATGGGCGGCGAACAGGTCCCGCGGGCTCCCGGAGCTCTCGAGGCGGGCGGCGGCCTCGAGCGCGAGCGGCTCGGCGGCCGCCGGATCGCTCCGCTCCAGGCGCGACCAGGCGAGCCCGAGCAGCGCGCGGCCGAGCGGGGCGTCGAAGTCGGCCTCCGCGCGGGCCAGCGTGACCGCCTCCCCCAGCACCTGCTCCGCCCCCGGCAGGTCCCCGGCCTCGTCCATCAGGCGACCGGCCTCCGTCAGGAGCCGTACCTCCAGCCGCGGGTCGCGCTGTGGCAGCCGGCGGACCGCCTCCAGCGTCTGCCGGACGAAGGTCAGCGCGGTGTCGAAGGCGTAGGCGGCCGCCGCCGCGTCCGCCGCCCGGAGCCCGAACTCGATCGCCTTCGGGTCCTCGCGGCCGAGGTAGTAGTGGCGGGCGAGCTCGAAGTCGTTCGCCCCGCCCCGCGCCTCCAGCGCGTGGCCGATCTTGCGGTGCAGGATCGCCCGTCGGGTCTCCGTGATCCCGGAGGTGACCCCCGCGCGGAACTCCTCGCTCGGGAACTCGTAGACCTCCCCGCCGCGCTCCCGCAGGATCCCGCCCCGGACGAACCGGTCGAGCGCCTCGGAGAGCCGGTCCTCCGAGAGCTCGACGACCGCGCGCAGGCGGGCGAAGTCGAACTCGCGGCCGAGGACGCTCGCGTACGTGACGACCCGGCGCGCCTCGTCGTCCAGCGCCGCGACCCGGGCGAGCAGGGTCTGGGCGTAGGTCGCCGGGGCCGAGCCGGCGCGGGCGGCGTGCCGCGAGACCCCCGACGCCGAGCGGACCAGCAGCTCGACGAAGAGCGGGTGGCCCTCGGTCTCCGCCTGCCAGCGGAGCACGTCCTCGGCGGCCGGGGGGTTGCCGTCGCGCAGCCAGGTCGCGAACTCGGCGACCTCGGGAGCGGTGAACGAGCGCACCTCGAACTCCTTGAACGCCCCGTCCCGCCGCCACGGGACCGATGCCGGGCGCGGGCGACCGGCCGGCGCCTCCGCGCTCCCGACGGTCGCGACGAACGCGATTCCGCGGGTCGGCCCCTCCCGGGCGAGCCCCTCGAGGAAGTCGAGGGAGCCCCGGTCGGCGAGGTGGAGGTCGTCGACCAGGACGGCGACCGGGCGACGGCCGGCGAGCCGTTCGAACCGCTCGAGAAACCGCACCCGCGCGGACTGCACGACCGCCCCCAGCCCCTCGACCGAGGTGTGCCCCAGCGGGGCGAGGAGGCGCTCGAGATCGTTCTCCGCGGAGGCGCCCGAGCCCTCCTCGGGCCGGCGGCCGGACGGCGGGAGGAGCTCGTCGGCCGCGCCGCCCTCCGGGCCGGAGGTGCTGGCGAACAGCTCGCGCGCGAGGCGGAACGGCTCGGGGACCTCCGCGGGCAGGGCCCGGCCGCGCACCAGCGCGAAGCCCCGCGCCTCGGCGCGCGCGGCGGCCGCCTCCAGGACGACGGACTTGCCGCTGCCGCCCCGGCCGGTGAGCAGGACCGCGCGGCCGCGGGGGGAGCCGACCTCGTCCAGCGCCCGCTCCACCTCCTCGAGGACCTCCGCCCGCCCGAACAGCGGACGGCGGGTGCTCGCGTCTAGGGTCCCGGCGAAGCTCATCCTTCCCGCCTCCCCGCCCGGCTACCCCGCCGGGGCGTCGGTGCCGGTGGGGCCGTCCGCCCGCTTCTCGGCGGCGGCGCTCGCCTCGTCCTCGAGCAGCTGCTGCCGCAGCTCGGCGTAGGTGCGCTCGAGGCGGGGGGAGAGCTCGGTGACCTTGAGCTCGGTCGCCCGGTCGAACGCCGTGCGGGCCCCTTCGAGGTCCCGGGTCTTGAAGCGCAGCCGCGCGAGGTACAGCTGGGCGTCCGCCTCGTCGGCCGACAGGCCCAGCTGGCGGGCGAGGGCGGCCGCGGTGACGTAGGCCTGCGCCGCGTCGTCCCAGCGCCCCCGCTTCTCGGCGATGCGTCCCCGGTTGAGGGTCACCTGCTCGGAGCCGAGCGCGTCGGCCAGCCCCTCGAGCAGGCGGCCGGCCTGGTCGTTGTCCCGCTCGGCCTCCTCCATCTGCCCGAGGGCGATCCGCAGCTCGACCCCGGAGAGCAGCGAGCGGCCGACCGCGCGGGCGTCGTGCGCCCGCGTCGCCGCCTCGCGCGCCCGCTCCAGCAGCTCCAGCCCCTCGTCCGGGCGTCGCTCGCCGACCGCGTTGCCGAGATTGTGGAGCGCCCGGGCCAGCTCGGCGTAGTTGTGCGCCGCCCGCAGGCGCTCGACGGCCCGCTCGTACCACTCGACCGCCACCGGCCGCACGTCGTCGCCGAGCAGCGTGAAGGCGTTCCCGAGGTCGATGGAGAGCCG
>JASHYB010000088.1 GCA_030043255.1 Thermoplasmata archaeon
CCTCGCCGCGGCAGGGGTCGGTACCCTGGGGCTCGTCGACTTCGACCGCGTCGAGCTCTCCAACCTGCAGCGCCAGGTCCTCTACAGCACCGACGACGTCGGCCGGCCGAAGCTCGAGGCGGCCCGGGAGCGGCTGGAACGGTTGAACCCGAGCACGACCATCGTGCCGCACGAGCGGCACCTGGACGCCTCCAACGCGCTGGAGGTCCTGCGCGGGTACGATGTCATCGTGGACGGGACCGACAACTTCCCGACCCGCTACCTGGTCAACGACGCCTCGGTCCTGCTCGGCAAGCCGAACGTCTACGGGTCGATCTACCGCTTCGAGGGCCAGGTGAGCGTGTTCGACGCCCGACGGGGCCCGTGCTACCGCTGCCTGTACCCCGAGCCGCCGCCGCCGGACCTCGTGCCGTCCTGCGCCGAGGCCGGCGTCCTCGGTGTTCTGCCCGGGGTCGTCGGGGGCCTGCAGGCGACCGAGGCGATCAAGCTGCTGCTCGGCGTCGGCGAGCCGCTCGTCGGTCGGCTCCTGCTCTACGACGCGAGCTCCATGAGCTTCCGCCAGCTCAAGCTCGACAAGAACCCGGACTGCGTCCTCTGCTCGGCGAAGGCGACCCAGCATGGGCTGATCGACTACCCGGCGTTCTGCGGGGTCGTCCCGGCCGCTGCTCGCACCGGCGTGCCGGAGCTCTCCCCCGAGCAGCTCCGGGACGAGCTCGCGGGGCCGGAGCCTCCGCTGCTGGTCGATGTGCGCGAGCCGGAGGAGCTGGAGATCTCCCACCTCCGCGGAGCGCTTGCCATCCCGAAGGGGGAGCTGACCGAACGGGTCGACGAGCTGACGCTGGCGCGCTCGGTCGTCGTCTTCTGCCGCTCCGGCGGCCGCTCCGCCGACGCCGTCCGGACGCTGCTGGAGCTGGGGTTCCAGAACGTCCGCAGCCTCAAGGGGGGCATCAACGCCTGGGCCGAGCGGGTCGACCCGACGGTCCCGGTCTACTGACGGCCGCTGGCGGGGCGCGTGTGCGCCCTACGTCTTGGCCCGGAACGTCACCGCCACCGAGGCCGGCCCCCCCACGACGGTCGCCTTGCTCGGCGAGCCGCTGGAGGTGTAGCCGCTCTCCGCGGCGATCTTGTAGGGGTAGCTGCCGTTGCCCAGCTGGAAGACGATCGTCGGGGTGTTGGAGCTCTCGGTGACCTTGTCGACGGTCAGGCTCCACAACGTCCCGGAGGGGAGTCCGGTCTCGGTGAACGTCACGGCGTACGGGTACAGGAACGTCAGGGCGACCTTCGTCGCCTTCGCGAAATCGTAGGTGCCGCCGGACCCCACGGACAGCGTGCCGATCTTGCCCGTGATCGTCTGGCCGACCGTGGGGGAGACGACCGACCACGGGTAGCTACCGGGCGTCAGGTTCCCGAACTTGAGGGAGGCGCCGGTCGAGCAGAGGGTCCAGTACGAGACCGAGGCGCACCAGCGCTGGCCCGAGCCGAGGCCCTTCTCCGAGAAGGTCACCACCGCCGTCGAGCCCTTGCCGAACGTCACGGTGACCGACGACGGAGCCCCGGCCACGGTCACCGAACCGACGGCCCCGTTGGTGACCCGCTCGCCGCTGGGGCCGACCACGAGGTAGTCGTACGTGCCGTTCGGGAACACGAACGTCACCGAGCCGGAGGTCGTCACCACGGCCGCCTGGCCGTCGAGCACGATCGTCCACGCCGCACCGGCCTTGAGCCCGAGCTCGTCGAAGGTCACGTCGTAGGTGACGAGGTGGAACGTCGGCGACTCGTCGACGCCGGCTCCGTTGACCTGGAAGGTCCCGCCGGCCGCCTCGTACTCCTTGTTCGAGGAGGCGATCGTGTAGGCGTACGAGCCGTTCTCCAGGTCGAACGTCAGGGTGGAGCCGGTCGTGCTCAGCGACGGACCGCCGGTCACGTTGACCCACCAGGTGACACCGGTGGCCGGTAGGCCGCTCTCGACGAACGTGACGGGGTAAGTAGAGTAGAACGCGAGGAACGACAGGCTCCCGGAGGCATAGTTCGGGATCACGACCTGCCCGGTCCCCGCGTCGAACGTCCCCGGCTCGGCACCGTCGCCCAGCGGCAGGCTCGCCAGGACGGTCCGGTCCCCGACGATCGACACTTCGCTCGCGTTATCGAAGTAGCCCACGAAGACGACGTCGGTGGCCGGGTCGTAGGTCAGCGACTCCGGATACGAGCCCACCGGGAGCGCGCCGGTGACCGACAGAGTGTTCGGGTCGATCAGGGTCAGATTCGCGGAGTACTCGTTCGCGACGACGATCTCGGCGTCCGCGCTATCGTAGACGACATCGGTCGGGTACTGGCCGACCGGCAGGTTCGCGACGACCTTGTTCGTCGCCTCGCTGATGACGGTCACGTTGCCCGCGTAGAAGTTCGCGACGTAGACGTCCGAGGTCGCCGGGTCGAGCGCGAGCGCCACCGGGTACGTACCGATGTCGACGGTCGCCACCACCTTGGACTCCGCGACCGACACGACGCTGACGGTGCCGCTCCCGAGGTTGGCAACGAAGACCTCGGCGTAGGCCGAGCTGTAGGCGAGGTCGTTGGGATTGTAGCCGACCGCGATGCTCGCGACCACGCGGTTCGTAGCATCCGAGATCACGCTGACGTTGTCGCTGCCCTCGTTGGCCACGAACAGCTCGCCCGCCGAGGCGTCGTAGGCGATGCCGTCCGGCTCGTCGCCCACCCCGACGCTCGCCACGAGCTGCTCCGTCGGGTCGGAGACCACGACGACCTGGTTCTTGTCCTCCTCCGCTACGTAGAGGTCCCCCCGGCCGGCATCGTAGGCGACCGCGGTCGGCACCACGCCTACGCTGATCGACCCCGTCACCCGATTGGTGGCGTCGGAGATGACCGTAAGGTTGTCCACGGCGGACTCCGCGGCGAAGACCTCGCCGTGGGCGCTGTCGTAGGCGAGGTAGAGCCCGTCCCCGGACTCACTGCCCACGGCGACGGTCGCGACGACCTTGTTGGTCGCATCGGAGACGACGCTCACGTTGCCGCTGCCGGAGTTGCCGACGAACAGTTCGCTCCGCCCGCTGTCGAACGTCGCGGACTCGGGGTCGGCACCCACGTCGACCGTCGCGACGGTCTTGTCGGTCCCGTCCGAGAGGACGGAGACGTTGGCGTTGCCCGCGTTCGTGACGAACACCTCGCTCTTCGCCGCGTCGTAGACCGCGGTCGTCGGGGAGTCGCCGACGGGGAGGCTGGTGAGGACCTTGTTGGTGGCGTCCGAGATCACCGAAACGTTGTTGCTGCCGACGTTCGGGACGAACACCTCGGCCTTCCCGCTGTCGTACGCCGGATCCTCGGGGTAGACGCCGGTGGCGACGGACGCCACCACCTTGTCGGTGGCGTCGGAGATGACGCTCACGTTGTCGGAGTACAGATTGGCGACGAACACTTCGTTCCGGCCGCTGTCGTACGTCACCCCCCAGGGCAACGACCCGACGCCGATGCTGGCGAGCGTCTGCCCGCTCGGCGAGACGACCGACACGCTGTCGTCGGCGTAGTTCGACACGAAGTACTCGTCCTTGCCGCTATCGAAGGCGACCGCGGTCGGGTCGCCCCCTACCGTCGCCCGCGCGACGACCGTACCCGTAACGTCCGAGAGCAGAGCGAGCTGCGAATCGTCCTCGGAGGCGATCGCGATCTGGCCCTGGCTCGGGTTGTAGGCGAGCGCCGAGGGGTAGGCGGCGTCGGTGAGGACGACGTTCCCCAGCAGGAGGCTCCCGTTGTTCAGGTCCAGCGTCGACGCGACGTAGGGGACCGCCGGGTCGGAACCGGCCG
>JASHYB010000089.1 GCA_030043255.1 Thermoplasmata archaeon
GGCCTCGGCTACGTCCGCCTGGGCCAGAGCGCGACGACCCTCTCCGGCGGCGAGGCGCAGCGGATCAAGATCGCCTACGAGCTCGCGAAGCCCCCGACGGGCCGGACCCTCTACCTGCTGGACGAGCCGACGACCGGCCTGCACTTCGCCGACGTCGAGCGGCTGCTCGCCGTGCTGTTCCGCCTGCGCTCCGGCGGCAACACCGTCGTGGTCATCGAGCACAATCTGGACGTCCTCAAGAGCGCCGACTGGCTGATCGACCTCGGCCCCGAGGGCGGCAACGCGGGGGGCCACGTCGTCGTGGCCGGGACCCCGGAGGACGTCGCCCGCTCCTCGCGCTCGCACACCGGCCGCTTCCTCGCGCCGCTGCTCGGCCGCGGGAAGCTCGCCCCCCGGCTCGCGGCATGACCGCCGGCGCACCGGAGCCCCGCGGCGAGTTCGTCCGCGCGAGCGAGCTCGCCGCCGCGACCGGCGAGGGGTTCCGCACCGGCCCGGACGCCCCCGGGGTCTACCTGTTCCGCTCCCCCCAGGGGGAGGTCGTCTACGTCGGCAAGGCCCGCAGCCTGCGCCGGCGCGTCCTGGACCACCTGCGCGCCCGGGTCGAGAAGGACGGGACGATCCTGGCGCAGAGCGCGAGCGTCGAGTTCGTCCCGACCGCCAGCGAGCGCGAGGCGCTGCTGCTCGAGGCGAGCCTGATCAAGCAGTACCAGCCGCCGTACAACGTCCTGCTGAAGGACGACCGCAGCTATCCGTACCTCGCGGTCACCACCGGCGAGGAGTTCCCGCGGATCCTCCTCGTGCGGCGGCCGCGACGTCGGCCCGGCCAGCTGCTGTTCGGTCCGTACACGAGCGCCCGTGAGGCGCGGGGGGTCGAGCGACTGCTCGGGGACCTCTTCCGGCTCCGCCGGTGCGTCAAGCTGCCGAACCAGGCCTGCCTGTACTACCACCTCGGGGTCTGCAGCGCCCCGTGCGTCGGCAAGATCGCTCCGGAGGCGTACCGCGCCGACGTGCAGAAGGCGGTCGAGATCCTGCGGGGCCGGGCCGCCGCGGTCCGGCCGATGGTCGAGGAGGAGATGCTCGCGGCGGCGCGGCGGGAGGAGTTCGAGCGGGCCGGCCTCCTGCGGGACGCCCTCGCCGGGCTCGGCGCCCTCGCCGAGCGCCAGGCGGTCGTCGGGCGAGGCTCCGGCCGCGCTGACGTGCTCGCCCTCGCCTACCCGAACGAGCCGTCGACCCTGCGCGTGGCGATCGGCCTGCTGCGCGTCGAGGACGGCGAGGTCCGGGGGACCGAGCCCCATCTGCTCGCCGTCCCCGCGGACGACGTGCCGGAGCCCGGAGAGCTCTGGCGGCAGTTCCTCACCCAGTACTACGGCGGTCGGCTCAGCCTGCCGGACCGTCTCGTCGTCGCGGGGGCCCGCCCCGCCGGCCTGGACGCGACGCTGGACGAGCTGTTCGGCGCGCGCGGGATCGAGGTCCAGTTCCGGCCGACCGGCCGCTTCGCCGCGCTCGCCGGGCTCGCCGAACGCCTCGCGCGGGCGACGGTCGACCAGGTCGTCGCGCGCCCCCCGCCCCGCGAGGTCCTGGGGGCGCTGCAGTCGCTGCTCGACCTGCCGACGATCCCGAACCGGATCGAGGGGACCGACATCTCGATCTTCCAGGGCTACGAGGCGGTCGGCTCGCTGGTCGTCTTCGAGCGCGGGGCCCCGAAGCGCTCGGAGTACCGCCGCTTCCGCATCCGGACCGTGCCCGGGACGAACGACTTCGCGATGATCGCCGAGGTGGTGCGGCGGCGCTATCTCCGCCGCGCGGCGGAGGGCGAACCGCTGCCGGACCTGCTCGTGGTGGACGGGGGGGCCGGCCAGCTGGGGGCGGCGCTCTCGTCGCTGGCCGCGCTCGGCCTGGCCGAGCGGATCCCGGCGATCGGCCTCGCCAAGCGGGAGGAGGAGGTGTACCGGCCCGACCGGCCCGAGCCGATGCGGCCGAACCCCAACGCCGCGCCGATGCTGCTGCTGCGCGCGGTCCGGGACGAGGCGCACCGGTTCGCGGTGACCTACCACCGGACCCGGCGCCGGATGCGCCTGCGCGAGGAGTTCGCGGCGGCCGCGCCGGACTAACGCGGCGGGCGCCTAGCGCCCGCCGCCCTTGCGGTCCGGGGCCCCGATGAACGGCATCCCCTGCACGCGACGGGCGATCTCGGCGGTGGTGAGCCGACGCAGCTCCGCGTCCGGCTCCAGGATCGCGACGTCCAGCGCCTCCGCCTGGAACGGCGTCGGCGAGCCCTCCGCCACGCCCTGAACGGCGAGCTTGAACGCCGCCTCCTCGTTCGGGTGCTCGGTCAGCTTCTCCTCGAGGTAGTCGGCGACCGCGCGGCGGTTGCGGCCGATCGCGTAGGCCTTCCAGCCGATCGTCGCCCCGCTCGGGTCGAGCTCGAGCAGTCCGGGCACGCGGCCCTGGAAGCCGCCCAACAGGAGCGAGACCGCGAACGGCCGGGTCCCGCCGAACTGGGTGTACTGCTGCAGCAGCGTGCCGAGGGCGTGGCCGAGCAGGCCGTAGGGGACCGGCTCGCCGTAGGTCAGCCGGTGGCGCTGCGCCTCGACCCGCAGGAACTCGACCAGCACGCGCGAGTCGGCGATCAGGCCGGCGGTGACGCAGCCGAGCCCGGTGTCGATGGCGAAGCTCTTCTCGATCGAGCCGGCCTCCGCTAGCGCGCTGACCGGCAGGTTGCGGTAGGCGACGAAGACGATCCCGGTGTCGTAGGTGACCGCGACCGCGGTCCCGCCCATCTGGATCGCCTGGAGCGCGTACTCGACCTGGAACAGGCGGCCGTCCGGCGAAAAGACGGTGCTCGCCCGGTCGTACGCCATCTGGCCCGGTTGCATCTCCATCGCGTCGCTGCCCTCCGAACGGCGCGGCGAGCCGGGCAGGGGATTTGAACCTGCGCCCCGCCGTCGCGCGCGGCCCACCTGGTGGCGTTGCTCTACCGTCGGGCCGGCCCGGCCCTCGGCCGGCGCCAGCGGAAGCGCTTTGTGGAACCCTGGAGCAGGGACCGGTCCGACCGTGACGCCCGACGGCCTCGTCCAGCTGCCGATGGCCTCCAGCCACCGCGGGGCGCTGTCGCCGGCCTGCACCCAGTGCGCCGAGGGGCGCAAGATGGTCCTGTTCGTCACCGGGCTGTGCCGGTTCCGCTGCTTTTACTGCCCGGTCTCGCCGACGCGCAACCAGCTCGACGTCGTCTACGCCAACGAGCGCCGCGTGCTCGCGGACGCCGACCTCCTGGACGAGGCGAGGGCAATCGGGGCGGCCGGGACGGGGATCACGGGAGGGGACCCGCTGGGGGTCATCGACCGGGTCGAGCACTACGTCCGGCTCCTGAAGGGGGAGTTCGGCCCGTCCCACCACATCCACCTGTACACCCACGAGCCGAACCCCGAGAAGCTCCAGCGGCTGGCCCGGGCGGGGCTGGACGAGTTCCGCCTGCACATCCCGCACTACCTGTGGGGGCCGCTCGCCGGCGCCGGGGGGGCGTACCGGGCGGTGCTGGAAGAGGCGCCGAGCTGGGGGCTCCGCCGCGGCGTGGAGATCCCGGTGCTGCCCGAGAAGGAGGCGGAGCTGCGGCGGTTGTTGCGGACGCTGGAGGAGATCGGCGTCGACTTCGTCAACCTGAACGAGCTCGAGTTCTCCGAGACGAACGAGTCGAACCTGTTCGAGCGCGGCTACCGGACCGACCCGGCGAACGGCTGGGGGGTCCGGGGGAGCCGGGCGGTCGCCGAACGGCTGGTCCGTGACCTGCGCCTTCGGGTGCCGGTCCACTACTGCTCCTCCCGCTTCAAGGACGGCGTGCAGCTGCGTCAGCGGTTGCTCCGCCGCGCGGAGCGGACCGCGCCGCCGTTCGCCCGGACGACCGCCGACGGGACGGTGGTCCTCGGGATCGTCGAGGCCGGCCGCCAGCGGGACCTCGGTCGCTGGGCCCACCGGGTCGCCGCCCAGCTCCAGGTGCGGCCGGGCCGCTACCGGCTCGATCCGGCCGGTCGCCGGCTGGAGGTCGACGCCGTGCGGCTGCGCCGCTTCGCCGGCCGGCTGCGCGCGCCGGCGTTCGAGGTGGAGCGGTACCCGACCGCGGACGCGCTGGAGGTCGAGCGCGCCCCCCTCAACGCGGCCGCGAGGTCGAGGCTCGGCGTGGGCGGCGGCGGGACGTAACCCTCGTCGCAGGCGTGGCCTCCCCAGGTCAGGTAGCGGTCCTCGCCCCGGCGGTTCTTGATCGAGCAGGGGCCCCAGCCGTCGTCCTCGGCGCCGTACCACATCGGGCAATCCCGGCAGCGCAGCGGGACCGCGGCAGGGTCGGGACGGTTGGCCGCCCTGTCCGCAGCGCTCACGAGGCCTCCGTCGCGCCGCTGAGGATCTTCCAGGAGCTCACGGTGGCGGCCATCAGCTCGGCGACGGTCACCGGTCCGACCCCTCCGGGGACCGGGGTGAGGGAGGCGGCCCAGCCGTCCAGCGCCCGGGGGTCGGCGTCCCCGACCGCCTTCTGCGCGCCGGGCCGCTCCGGATCCGGCACGCTGGACAGGCCGACGTCGACCACGTGCGCCCCCTCGGGGACGGTCGTGCGGTCCAGCAGCCCCGGGCGCCCCACGCAGGAGAAGATCGTGGTCGTTCCCGCCAGCCCGCGGGCGAGGTCCCCGCTCCGGGAGTGGAGCAGGGTCACGGCGGCGTTCGCCCCCGGCGGCGGCGAGGCGAGCAGGACGGCGAGCGGCAATCCGACCGTCGGCGAGCGCCCCACGACGGCCACGCGCTCCCCTTCGAGCGGGAGCCGGTAATGCTGGGCGATCGCCAGCGCGGCCCGGGCGACGGCCGGGACCTGGACCGGGCGCTGGCCGAGCAGGCGGCCGAGGTTCCGGGCGCCGACCCCGTCCACGTCCTTCTCCACCCGGAGCTCGTCGACCGCGCGGAAGAAGTCGAACGGGGGCGGCAGCGGGTGCTCGACCAGCACCCCGTGGACGGCCGGGTCGCGGTCGAGCCCGCGCAGCGCCGCGACCAGCGCCTCCGGCCCGTCGGCCGGCGCCAGCGCGGTGTCCCGGAACGTGATGCCGAGCGCCGCCGCGGCCTTGGCCTGCCGCCGCAGGTAGAACCGGAACGGGCTGTCGACCCCACGATGGACGCTGACGAGGGACGGGGGCAGGTCCCCCGGACGGCCCGCGGCGATGGCGCTCCGGCTCGCCGCGTCGGTCGCCTCGGCGACCGGTCGGCCCTCCAGGCGGACCGTCATCCGAACCCCCCGGCCGCTCGAGCGGACCGGCGTAGATAACGGGCGGCGGCCTCGTGAACCGCCGCTTCAACCGCCCGTCCGGACAGGAGGTCGCCAGGCCGCCAGCGCGAGGATATATACCGACCTCCGCCTTGATAGCCCGGCGGAACGGGCCCGGGGGGAAAGGGTCCGGGAAGCCTCCATGGACGAGGGCGCGGGCACACCGTCGCAGAGCAACGCCGGCGCAGCTCCGCCGCCCGCCAACACCGACCCCGGTGCTCAGGACCCCACCTCCCCCCAGTCGCTGACCGAGCTGGAGCAGTGGTCCGCCAGCCTGTCGTACCAGTCGACCGCCGACGTGGAGGTCCCGGCGCGCCTGCTCGACCAGGTGATCGGGCAGGACGAGGCCGTCGAGGTCGCCCGCAAGGCGGCGACCCAGAAGCGGCACATGATCCTGATCGGCGAGCCCGGCACCGGCAAGAGCATGCTCGCCCGGGCGATGACCGATTTCCTGCCGCGGGAGCCGCTGCAGGACATCCTGGCCTACCCCAACACCGAGGACGCGAACGAGCCGAAGATCCGGGTCGTGCCGGCCGGCAAGGGCAAGGAGATCGTCGCCGCGCAGAAGCTGGAGGCGGCGCAGAAGAAGGAGACGCGGACGTTCATCTTCGTGGCGATCTCGCTCGCGGTGATGGCGGTCGTCCTGTACATCGTCATCGCCTCCAAGGGCCAGGACCTCACCGCGCTGCTGCTGGGGATCCTGATCGTGGTGTTCATCTACGCGCTCGCCCGCTTCTCGGGCGGCCGGACCGATTCCGGCAGCGGCGTCGCCAAGCTGCTCGTCAGCCACGCCCCGGACGAGCGGCCGCCGTTCGTGGACGCGACCGGCGCGCACGCCGGCGCGCTGCTCGGGGACGTCAAGCACGACCCGTTCCAGTCCGGCGGGCTCGAGACCCCGCCCCACGAGCGGGTCGAGGTGGGCGCGATCCACAAGGCGAACGGCGGCGTGCTGTTCGTCGACGAGATCAACCTGCTCAAGATCGAGAGCCAGCACTCGCTGCTGACCGCGCTGCAGGAGCGCAAGTTCCCGATCGTCGGCCAGTCCGAGCGCTCGGCCGGGGCGATGGTGAAGACCGAACCGGTCCCCGCCGACTTCGTCCTGGTCGCGGCGGGCAATGTCGACAGCGTCCAGACGATGCACCCGGCGCTCCGCTCGCGCATCCGGGGCTACGGCTACGAGCTGTACGTCAAGACGACCATGCCGGACGTGCCGGAGAACCGGCTCAAGCTCGTCCGCTTCATCGCCCAGGAGGTCGCGAAGGACAAGAAGATCCCCCAGTTCGACCGGGGGGCGATCACCGAGGTGATCCGGGAGGCCCAGCGCCGTTCGGGCCGGTCCGGCCAGCTCACGCTGCGCCTGCGGGAGCTCGGCGGCCTCGTGCGGGTGGCCGGCGACATCGCGCTCAGCGAGAACCTGCCGATGGTCCACGCCGAGCAGGTCGTGAAGGCCAAGCGGGCGAGCCGCTCGCTCGAGCAGCAGATCGCCGACCGCTACATCGAGCGGCGCAAGGAGTACCGCATGTTCTCCACGGAGGGGGCGGCGGTCGGCTCGGTCAACGGGCTCGCCGCGATCAACGCCCAGACCGGCATGAGCGAGTTCAGCGGGATCGTGCTGCCGATCGTCGCGGAGATCACCCCCGCGCAGACCAAGGACGGCGGGGTCGTGGTGGCGACCGGTAAGCTCGGGGACATCGCCAAGGAGGCGGTCCAGAACGTCAGCGCCCTGATCAAGAAGTACACCGGCGAGGACATCTCGCGCTTCGACATCCACATCCAGTTCGTCGGCACCTCCGACGGGGTCGAGGGGGACAGCGCCTCGGTCTCGATCGCCACCGCGGTCATCAGCGCCCTCGAGGGGGTGCCGGTCGACCAGGCGGTCGCCATGACCGGCTCCTTGAGCGTCCGCGGCCAGGTGCTGCCGGTGGGCGGGGTCACGGCGAAGGTCGAGGCGGCCGCCGACTCCGGCATCAAGCGGGTCCTCATCCCCGAGGACAACATGGAGGACCTGGTGCTGGAGACGCGCTACCGGGGCGCGATCGAGGTGATCCCGGTGCGGACGCTGCGGGACGTCCTCAAGTACGCCCTGGTCGGCCAGGGCTCGCAGAAGGAGACGCTCCTCGGTCGCCTTGCGGCGATGGTCCACGCCACCAGCCGGACCGGGGAGGAGGCCCCCGCGTCGGGCGTCGCCCCGTCGTCGCCCGGTCGCCCGGCCGGCTCGTGAAGGGACCGCTGCGCCCTCCGGCGCACGCGCCGAGCGGACCGCGCCCGCTCCTGCGGTCCCCCGAGGACCCGGAGGAGGCGAAGTTCTACGACCGGGAGTGCTACGAGTTCAACCGGCAGCTCGCGCCGACCTCCAACGATCGGTACTGCGAGCACTGCCGGCACTACCTGACGTCGCGCTGCCCGCACATCGACGAGTTCCTCGATGACGTGGAGGATTTGAGCCCCGAGTGACTCGGCGGGCCCCGTGCGCGGCCTGTTCGTCGGCCGGTTCCAGCCGTTCCACCGGGGGCACCTCGGGCTGGTCCGCCAGGTGCTGGACCGGACCCCGCGAGCGCGGTTGCTACTGGTGATCGGCAGCGCCGAGCAGTCGTACACCTGGGAGAACCCGTTCACCGCCGGCGAGCGCTTCGAGATGATCGACCGGGCGCTCGCGGAGGCCCGGCTCGACCGGGTCGACGTCGTGCCGGTCGCGGACATCTCGCGCCATGCCCTGTGGGTCCGGTACCTGGAAGGGCTGCTCCCCCCGTTCGACCGGGTCTACTCGCACAATCCGCTGACCGTCCACCTCTTCGAGCGGGCCGGTTACGCCACGGAGTCTCCCGGGTGGATCGACCGACCGCACCTCGAGGGGGCGCGCATCCGCGAACGGCTGGCTCGCGGGGAGGAGGTTCGCCCGCTCGTTCCCCCGGCCGTGGCCGGCTTCCTTCGTGAGGTGGGGGGAGCGGAGCGCTTGCGGCTGCTCCGACCGGCCGGGCGGGCCGGACGCACGGCCCGACGGAACTGACCGCGGTCCCGGGCGCCGAGCCGCAAGGCGGCGTGCGTCCGGCTGCCGGCCGCGCCCTACCGGAAGTACCGGGCGACCACGAGGAGATAGACGAACAGGAACAGCAGGACGATGAAGCCGATCGAGACGATCCCCTGGCCCAAGCCGAAGTTCAGCAGTTCGAAGAGGACGAAGACCAGCGCGAGCACGTAGGCCCACAGCCGGAGGTTCCAGAGCCCGAGCGCGATGCCGAGCAGGACCATGCCGACGATGAGGGCGACCAGCCCGGCCACGCTACCGGCGGCCCCGAACAGATGCGATGGCAGTCCGACGATCGCGCTCCCGTTCGCGCCGACCAGCAGCAAAGCGCCGCTGACGAGCAGCAGGAACCCGACGATCCCGAGCAGGATCGCGCCGATAGCCACTCCGAGAGGCCGGCTGCCGCCAGCGTAACTGCCCTGGCCCATGCGTGACGGTCCTCGCTCGCGGAAGGCGCTTCGGCTACTTCTTGGCTCGGGCCGGTCCCAGGTCCGGCGATGCGAAGGAGGTGCTCGTTCCCGGCGGCACGCCGAAAATGCGCGGCGATATGTCGATATACGTGTCCTCGCTACCGAGCGCCGAGGAGTCCATGGGCCCTAGCTCGCACACGCTGCCGATGTGGTACCGCGTCCTCGCCATCGTGGTCGGAGTGGTCTCGATCGTTCTCGCGCTGGTCGTTCTTGCCGACCCGGCGCTCGGACTGTTCCTGCTGATCTTCCTGCTCGGCTTTGCCCTGCTGGTCATCGGCATCGACCGGCTCATCACCGGGGTCACCGGACACCTGTTCGGATGGGCCGGCCCGATGTACCCCGGCGCACCGGGCTCGGGCCAGGCTCCCGCGGGCGGGAACCCCCCGTCTCGGCCGTAGCCAGTTGCCGAGCTTCGGCGGAAACGAGGGCCCCGGATCGGGCCGGGCTCCTCACGCCGGGGCACTCGCACTGCCGCTGCGGTGACGGCGTTCGTCCGTTCAGGGAGGGCCGGAAGCGGCGCACGGCGAGGGCGCTCGGGCCAAACTTATGCGGGCCCGGGCGTCGGCCCCTGCCGGCGCCACTGTAGCTCAGTCGGCAGAGCGGCTGATTCGTAATCAGCAGGTCGGGGGTTCAAGTCCCTCCAGTGGCTTCCGTGTCGGGAAGTGGCAGTTCGGTCTCCGACCACTCGCGAGCCCTAGGCGTTGCCGCCCGGGCCCGCGGTGCCTCCGAGGAGGCTGGGGTTGGCGATGGGGGCGCCCTCCTCCATCCAAGTTTCGGGACCCTGGTTCTTCCTAGGTCTTGACGTAGGTCCCGGTCACCTTTTCGGCGTGCGGGGCGGAGACAGCAACGCTCCCCGCCGTAGGGGCAGTATACCCGGAAACCGGGTCGAACGTGTAGTTGTAGGTCCCGTTCACCAGGTCCAGGACGTACGAGGCCTTGGTCGTGTTGAAGTAGTAGTCGACGGCCGGCAGGCCGTCGTGCGGCCCGACCCCGAGGACCCCTCCCCAGGGCGTGCCCTTGGCCAGGCCGACCTCCTTGATTGTGACCTTGGAGGTGTCGAGCTTGAACTTGATCGACTTCTCCACGACGGGCTTGTCGATGGTCACGGTGAAGTGCGACGGGCTGACCGTCCAGCAGACCGGATGCGAGATGATGACCGTCCAGTGACCGGGCAACGGAGGCCCGCCGTACATGTAGATGGAGATCGTTCCCAGCGAGGCGTTCGTCGAGGTCGCGTTGCGGTAGTCCTGGGTCAGCAGGCCGTTGATCGGCCCGTTCAACCCCGGGATCCAGGACATCTCCACGTCCCACTGGAACGGCGGACAGAACGGCTTCAGGTTGTAGCCCGTCTCGACGTAGCTCACCACCGCCGCGGGGTCCCAGACCACGGACAGCTTGAGGGCCTTCGTCGGAACCATCGTCTGTTCGGTGGTCGTGCCCTTCGGGCCGCCCGTGACCTTCACGGCGGCGTAGGGCGCATAGTACCCGGGGGTCGTCGGGTAGGAGAACGAGTACTGCAGTGCCCCGGCCGGTTCGTAGAAGGTGATGCTGGAGGACCCGTCGCTGCTCTGATTCTCCGGCAGCGGGGTCCCGGCAGGTCCGGCGGACATGTTGAAGGTCGAGCCGCCCGGCAGGTCCTTCGCCGTAAAGGTCACCGCATACGTCGGAACGCTGGAGAACGACAGCCCGATCGACACCGGGGCTCCGTCCACCGTCAACGTCCCGTTGGGCGCGGAGAAGCTCGGATTCTGCGCTGTCGCGGCGTAGAGGTAGGTTCCGTTCGTGAGATTGAGGCCGAGCGTGCCGTTGGCGCCCGGGCAGTGCAGGCCGGGATAGAGGTGACCGCCGCCATCGCTTTCGATGCAGTGGTCCGGCAGCGGCCACGGCCGGATCAGCGCGAAGCTCACGTCCCACGCAGAGCCGGTCGGCAGCCCGGTCGCCGAGAACGATATCGGGTACGTGAGGTCGAACGTGATCGGGACGGAGACCCCCGCGCCGGCCACCGTGAGCGTCCCATTTCCCGCGAGGTAATCCGAGTTCTGCGAGACGGGCGAGTAGCTGTAGGTTCCGTTCGGCAGCGTGAGGGTGAACTGCGACGTCGTCGGGTTGCAGTCGGCCAGGCACCAAGGGCTGAGGTAGACGTTCCAGGCCAGCCCGCCCGGTAGACCGGATTCCTCGAACACCACCGGATACTCGGTCACCGGTGAGAACGTGATGTTCAGGATGCTCGCGGTACCGTTCACGGTGAACGATCCGCCGGCGGTGGCGTAGCTCGCGTTCGCCACGACCGCGTACTGGTAGGTTCCGTTCGACAGGCTGAAGTTCAGGGAGGAGGACGTCGTGCTCGCCAGCGACCTTGAGGAGGCCGGGCATTCTTTGCACGGCACAAGGCAGGATACCGGGTCCCAGATGCAGATGGTCCACGGTATCCGTGTCGGAAGGCCGGTCTCCGTCGCCGTGACGGTGTAGACGGACTTCATCTCGACCTGGAGCGCGGACTCGGCCGGCGGCCCCTGCGGTCCGGCCGCGGCCGCCGGGGTCGACGGGGCATGTGCGGGCCCGAGCAGAACGACCCCCGAGAGAACAAGTCCGACCACGGCTCCGAACATCAGCGCCCACGACGCCGCCCCTCCGCCGCGCATGGTGCCGGGCAACATGGTGTCGCAACATAATCTCGCGTTTCGGCCAGCGCGACAATCTAGTCATCCGACCTCCTCGGAATGCCGCCGCGGTGTGGCGGCCGGGCGTTCTTTCGGGGGCAGCTAGGCCGCACTCGCCTTGAGGCGCCGGGGGACGGGATCCTGCGCCGCCGCGAGTTCGGCGGTTCCGGCCGGCAGCCGAGAAGGCTCACACGTCGCCACCGGGCGGCCTTCGACCATCGCCCTGCTGTGTCGTCGCGCGGGCGCCTGCCCAGGCGGTAGGACCTCGGCGCGCGACGCCAAGCGCCGGTCGATCCATCGGGAGTAGCGACGGTCCGGTCCCTCGAGCTCGCTCAGAACGCGAAGGACTCCGGGAAGGTCCCCGAGGTCGGTCAGCACCTCGCGGATCTCGTCGGGCGAGCGGACCGGAACACGGAGACGGAGGACCAGACCCGATCGACAGTGCTGTCCGTAGTACCAGGGGTCCGTCGTCGGCCAGAGCAGGTAGTGCCGAAATCGGTCGTCCAGGGCGCGGAGGATCGGAGCGAGATCCTGCGTCCGTCGGTAGTACAGCATCACCTTGGCGCTCGGGATCAACGGATAGTTGAACTCCGCATGGTAGAAGATCGCCTTCGCCTCCAGCAGCGCGTCGCGCCGGCGGATCAGGGTTTTGAGTGTGATGCCCACGAGTTTCGCCACCCGAGATAGGGTGGCGGTGGGGTTCGCCCGAAGGGCGACGATGATCCGCCAGTCCATCTCGGTCAGGGTCCGAGCCACCTTCGGGGCGGCGAACGGATACGGGCCGTCGACGAGGCCGTCCTTGGCCAGTCGGCGGAACGCTCGCATCGTCCGTCCGACGGACCTTGGATCCCGCGCGGCAAAGAACACCCGCAGGAGCTCGACCGGGCCCAGGGAGGCCATGTACCCGAGCCTCGGCGACGCCGAAATGATGCCGTCGAAGGCGTCCAGCTCCTCGGCGACACGCTGGGCGTCGGCCACGGACGCGACCTGCAGGACCGCCGCATGCAGGCTGGTGTAGAACAGGAGGGGGTTCGGAGAGACGCTGACCGTCGTCAGGAACCCTTCTCTCTCCCAGTCGCGCATCCGGGACCATATCCTGGTCCGGCTGAGCCCGACGCACGAGCCGATCTGCGAGGAGGTGATGCGAGGGTCTATCCCCCAAGGGTCCCAGACCCCACGAGGATACATCCAGCGTACGATCCCGAGGTCAACGGCGTCCACCCGGTCCGGCATGACTTCGGTGTAGATAGTTCCCGTGCCGCGCCGGTGCACCGGCAGTCCTACGCGCCCCGTGGACCCGATCCGCGCCAGCTGTTCCCGAAGGAGGATCCAGCCTGGGCTGCGCTCCGAGTTCCCTGGCAGCCAGCATTCCCGGAGCCCTGTTCCACGGACCCAGCAACCCGCTGCCGCCACAAGCTGTTAGTCGCACGGGGCCTTGCTGGTAAGTACCGTGTCGACCGAGCTGCAGTTGCTGCGCGGGCTGTACGCGTACCACTTCCGCAAGCTCCGGAGCTACCTTCGAACAATCTGGAGCTTGCCGGTGGCGGAGCGGTACCGCGACCGCGGCGCCACCTACCCCTCGCTCGTCGATCTGTACCTGCACATCTTGGACGACTACCGCTTCTGGTTCATTCAGGCGTACGCGGGGAGAACCTTCCGGGACTTCCCGCTCGGGGTCCGGATGGGCCGCAAGGAGGCCGAGCGAGCTACGCGCGAAGTGGAGCGCCTGGTGATGGGTTTCCTCCAACAACTGCATCCGAAGGACCTCGACCGGAGATTCTACATTCAGGTCGACCGGAGGTCGATCACGATCCGGTCCATGCTCCTGCAGATGATCGAGGGGGATCTCCAGCACAAAGGGGAGCTCAACGCTCTCCTGTGGCAGATGGATGTCAAGCCGCCGCCGGTTGACCTGTCGCGAACCGCCCGGTTCTGACGACGCGCCGGCGAGGCGTTCCCCCGTCGTCGGGGGCCTCTGAGTACCTTCGCGAACGAGTCACGGGGTGCCAGACTGACTTCGGAGAACCTGCCCTTCCGCCGGGCTCGAGTGGTGAGAGGTCTGGAAGGTGGCCACGGAGCAGGTTATGAGACGCCCAGAAATGCGTGGTACCGTCTCATGCCTCCGAGGAAAGGAACCCGCCCCAAAGCGCGAACCTCCCTACGCGAGCTTCGGGGCAAGACCGTCCGCTGGGCGCTCTCCGACGGTAAGGGCGGCAAGTCCGTCTACCATCACACGTTCAACGCCGACGGTTCGATCGTGTACCGGGGAGCTGAGCTGGTCGGCCGAGGGAGCCGAATTCGATCCAGCCGGTCCCTCTTCGGTCGGTTCGCGGTGGGGCTCTTCGTCGTCTCGTACTTGAATCCCCCCTACACGCTCACCGCCTTCCTGGACGCGTCCACCGGTAGAGTCCGGGGCGTCGTGTCCAGCGACAAGATGTGGGCCCGATTCACAGGGACCTGGGAGCTGGTCTGAGGAGCGGTCGCTCCTTCGACGGCGGCTACGCTGCTCAACGCCTGAACACCCTGCGCGCACGCACCAGCTCGCCCCTTCGCTTGGACGAGTCGGCTGGCCACGCTTCCGCCCCTCGATCCTGGAGCGTCGCGATCGCGCGGCCCGACGGTTGGGCCGATCAGCGTCCCGTGCCGCGCGCCCCAGGGCAGGGCCTCCTCCCCCCGGTGCTGAGCTCACCGGAGCGTCAACGGGACGCCCGTCGAACGACCAGCTGGACGGGATTTCCGTCGGGGTCCGCGATCCAAGCGCCTCGCAGGGTCCTGGCGAAATCGTGCGGGGGGCTCAGTCCGGGCGCCCCTCGCGCCGTCAGCCAGACGAAGGCGGCGTCAGCGTCGCCGGTCCAGAGCACGACCTCTCCCCGGGGGGGTCCCCCGCCACCCGAAAGGCCGTGGTGCCGATGCAGTGCCTCCAGGGTGGAGACCCCTAGGTTCAAGGGCCCGAGCTCCATCTCCACGTGATCCGGGGAACCCTGCTCCGGCGTGCGGAACGTCTCACGGAACCCCAGGAGTCCTCCGTAGAACCGGCAGGACGTCGCGATGTCCGCCGTGTACAGGTCGAAGAGGTGATTCCGGAACGATGGCCGGTCGGACGAACCCGCCGACGCGGCGGGAGCTGAGGTGAACACCACACGGTTGCCGTCGGGGTCGGCGATGGCACTGCGCACCCGCGTCCGGAACTCGTGCGGAGGACGGACCGAGCTTGCGCCTCGAGAGGTCGTCCAGCGGTACGCCCGGTCCGCGTCGTCGGCGAAGAGCACCAGCTCCCCTCGCGGAGGCCCTGGTTCCGTGCGAATGCCGTGCTGGAGCCTCAGGGCGTCGAACGTCGCGAGGCCCAGCCGGAGCGTCCCCACCTGCAGCTCGACATGCTCCGGCGGGCCCTCCCGGGGAGTCCGAAAGGCTTCCGTGAATCCTAGGACATCGCGGTAGAACCGAAGCGATGCCTCGATATCGTGCGCGTACAGGTTGACCTGCGGTGTCGCAAAGCTGACGCGGGATCCTGAGTGGCTGGGTTGGGTCATCCGCACGGGCACCCGTTGCGGGGGTTACCCGCCGGTCGGCGCGTAGGGGGATAAGCCGGCGGGAACGCAAGGTCCTAAAGTCGGCCTTCCCGCTCGCGGCGACGATGGATCCTACCGACCTGGCGATCTTCACGCAACTGGTCGCCACGGATCCGTTCCGGTCCGACGAGGCCCTGGGTCGGGCCGCCGGCATCACCGGGAAGGCGGCCCGACGGCGACGCCGGCGGATGGAGGCGCGCGGGGTCCTGTCCGACTACGGCCTGCATCCGGCCGCGGAGGTCCTGGGTCGACACGCGGTGGCGTGGAGGTACGTCGGCAAGGATTGGTCCGAGCTTCCGGTGGCCGAACTGGCGCAGGTCGAGGACCTGGCCTACGTGATGAGCTTCCGTCCGGCCTTCCATCGCGTGGTCCGGTTCACGACCGACCCCGAGCCGCCGCCCGAAGCGCGTCTCGCCCGACTGCTGGGCCGTCCTCTGGGAGGGCCGCTCGGCGAGCGACAACCGACCTGCTCGATGCGCTCCGAGGACCTCTCGGCGGTCGACTGGAAGGTCCTGGAGGCCGTGGTCGGCACGCCGCGGGCGACCTACGCCACCAAGGCGCGGCAGGCGAACGTCTCCGCGCGGACCTTCCGGCAGCACCAGGTGAAGCTGGAGGCCGCCCACGCGCTGCAGTGCGCCATGATCCTCAACCTCGAGCGCGAGGCCGGCCTGGCCACCTACGGGATCTGGCTCCGGGTGGACGACGCGTTCGACGAGCGGTCCGTGGAACTGCCCCGTCTGTGGGACCGGCCCCACTGGACCCAGCATCCTCGAGGGGTCTTTCTCCTCGGCAGCGCGGAGAACTATTTTGAAGCGCGACAGCTGGAGCTCCGTCTCCGAGCGCTGCCGGGGGTGGTCGAGGCGGACCCTCTCATCCCGGCCGGCGGGTTCTTCGCCCGCGGCCGCATGCTCGCGTGGATCCGGGACCAGCGGGAGGGTCGGGGACGACCGCCTCGCCCACCGCTCCGTCGGGGGTGAACTCGGTCCGCGACAGACCCGCGGCGAATCCCCCCCGGAGGCTCGATCCGGGGAAGACCCGCCCGTGAGGTGCGGGGTCGGCAGGATCCGGGGCGAGGCCCGTTGCCGTGAAGAGGCCCAGCGACCCCCACCGTCCGTAGCCGGCCCGGCCGAGCCGGGGCGTCCGCGGGGGCTGGAGAACTCCTAACAACCCTCGTCGCTGCTCCTTCCGCGAGGTCCGAGAGCGATGCGAACGCGTCGGTTGGGAGTGCACGGTCCCGAAGTGTCCGCCCTCGGCCTCGGCTGCATGGGGATCTCCCAGTCGTACGGCGAGCCCGATCCCGAGGAGGGCCTCCGGACGATCCGGCGGGCGCTCGAGCTCGGGGTCACCTTCTTCGACACGGCCGACGCCTACGCCTGGGGCGCCAACGAGGAGCTCGTCGGACGGGCGCTTCGCGACGTTCGTGACCGGGTCCTGCTCGCCACGAAGTGCGGCCTGGTCCCCGGCGCCTCCCCGGGCACGATGGCCGTCGATGGCAGCCCAGCGCACATCCGCGCAGCGTGCGACGCGAGCCTGCGCCGCCTCGGGGTCGGAACCATTGACCTGTACTATCTGCACCGCATCGACCCGCGGGTGCCGATCGAGGAGAGCGTCCGGGCGATGGCTTCGCTCGTCGACGCCGGCAAGGTGCGGTTTCTCGGGCTCTCCGAAGTGAGCCCCCGGACGCTGCGGCGGGCTCAGGCGGTCCATCCCATCACCGCCGTCCAGAGCGAGTACTCCCTCTGGACCCGCGACCCGGAGGAGGGGATCCTCCCGACCTGTCGCGAGCTCGGGATCGGCTTCGTGCCGTTCAGCCCGCTGGGCCGCGGCTTCCTGACCGGGACGGTCCGGTCCCTCGAGGGGCTGCCGGCCGGTGACTTCCGGCGCGGCGTCCCGCGGTTCCAGCCCGGGAACCTGGAGCGGAACCTGGCGCTCGCGGACCGACTGCAGGAGCTCGCCGCGGCCAAGGGCTGCACCCCGGCGCAGCTCGCGCTGGCCTGGGTCCTGGCGCAGGACCCCCACATCGTGCCGATCCCCGGAACCAAGCGGTCCCGGTACGTCGAGGAGAACGTGGCCGCGGTCGACTTGGCCCTCTCCCCGGCAGAAGCGGAAGCGCTCTCCCGATTGTTCGAGCGCGGCGCAGCCGCGGGGGAGCGCTACTCCGCCCCCAGCGCAGCGATGGTCGATCGCTAGCCCCCCGAACGGACGAGGGGGACCGACCGGGAGAGCTACCGCAGCCGGAGCGGTTCGAGGCGCATGACGACGTTGGGGGACTGGGGGAGCTTCTTCACCGCCGAGGCAGGAGCCTCGGCCGCCCTCGCGGGGCTGCTGTTCGTCGGGATCTCGCTGAACCTGGCGAAGATCGTCGCGGCGGCCGGCCTGCCGAACCGCGCCCTGCAAGCGCTGACGCTGCTGTTCGGGATCCTGCTGGTCGCCTCCTTAGCCCTCGTTCCGGGCCAGTCGGTGGGGCTCGTGGGCCTCGAACTCGCGTTCCTCGGCGCCGCGATCGTTGGGGTCGCCCTGACGATCAGCCTGAGGAGCCTCGCGCACACCGACGCGGCCTACCGACGCTGGCACCTCGGGGAGACGACGGTCGTCGGCGTGGCCACCGCCCTCTACCCGATCGCCGGTGTGCTGATGCTGCTGCGGGGGGCCGTGGGACTGTACCTGGTCGTCCCCGCGTTCCTCGTCTCGTTCGTCATCGCGCTCCTCGACACCTGGGTGCTCCTGGTGGAGATCAATCGCTAGATCAAGCCGTCATAGACGACTCGTGCCTCCGAGACTTGTTGAGGGTCAGTTCTTCCGTTGGGACCGCTGTGGAGCATCGGGTAGACGCATGCTTGGACCAGCTCGCCATCGCCGTGGGTCAGGACGATAGCCATAGGTACGATCGCACCTATCTCGCAAATCTTTGCCACCCTGGCGAACTACCGATCAGCGGTCCGTTGGCCCCGGGATGCGGTGGTCCGACCCCAGTCTCTCCGCCATTCGAGGTTCGACCCGGTCTCGACTCGAGACGCCGGCCGGCTGGTGCCCGATCCGACGCACCAACCTGAGGGGGCGACGCGCCAGCTACGCGGCAACTCAAGGACTCCCAAGATGGGTGCCCACACCATAGGCGCAGCCCGATAGTAAGGTGGCAGTTTGGTAAAGGAGGCAAGTGCTGGGCTTTGCGTGATAGCAACTGTGAGTACGGCACGCGCAGGGTCCCGCGCGTCCGTTGATGGTCCTTTACGCCGAGGACGAAGTCCTCGCACTGCCGAGCAAGATTCGCTCGGGACGGAGGACGGCAAATCTCGCCGGCGCTGCGAGGGCGAAGCGAGCAAACACTGGTCTCTCCGGCCGGCCGCGTAGTCGCTGCTAAGCTGCCTTGTCCTGTCGCGGCACTGTTTCGGAGGAGGTCAACCGGACGCGGGCGGCGGCACGACGGGCCGCGAATGAGGCTCCTGAGCCAGTCGAGTCGATGCTGCCGTCGGCTTTCAGGCGAAGTTGAGCAGCGCGGACTGCCCCGGGGTCGATACGGAGAACATTGAATGTACAGGGTTCGCGAGCCTTTTCTATTGTTGTGCAATGCCGCGAATAGGAAGGGCCGGGGTTCCGGGGCTCCTGCTCTGCTCGCATCGGAGGAACGGTGTCCCACCCGGAGCGGCTTGGCGAAGAAGCGGCTTGGACGAAGGAAGCCGAAGAAGTTACGACAGCTTGTGCGGCGGATGGGGTGATTCTTGAGAGACCGGACTTCCACTATGCGAGAATGTGGCCCGCCCGCGGGTCAGGATGGTCACGGGGTCGGCTCGTCGCGATAACGATCTTCTGTGCGGCTCTGATGGCCCTGACGTACCAGATGCCAAAGGCCGCCGCGGAAGAATCGGGCGGGGGCGGGGGTTCCGGACCAGGGAACAACACAACTGGCGGTGCGGTGGTTTACCCCTACGTAGTGTCGGGCTCACTGTTCCCTTCCCCTGCCAATCTGTCCAGCTCCGCTGGCGTTGCCGCCGTCACTGCCGTACCTGACCCCTCATCTCCATCCACGTACGCGGTCGTCAACGCCTCCACTCTCAGCAACAGGTCTGACCCCGCGGCCACGGTCTGGTTCGACGACCTGAGCTACTCCGGGTTCGATGCGACGGAGATTGGCGAGAACGGGACCTGCGGGGCCAACTGCGGCGACCTACCCCTCAACTGGTCGAACCAGTCGGAGGTCGCCTCCTTTTCCGCAGCGATCACGTCGTTGAAGCTGTCGGTGCTGAACGGCAACTTCGTGGTCGGAATCTCTGCAGGAGCGTCGACCTACCTCTACACCTGGTCTGCGATGGGGCACGACTGGCAGCTGTTCACCTCGGGATTGTCGGGGACTCTTCTCTCGCTAGCGACGAGTCCCGAGGAGGTAGCGGCCATCACCACAGACGGGGCTGCCGTCATACTCACCAGCTTCTCGGCCGACGGCTCGGTGCTCGGACGAGTTTCCCTGAGCCCGAGCGGCACCAACTCGACCGGGGTGCTTTCGGCATCGGTCGTGCTGATTCCTGTCGGCTCGACTTACAGTGAAGTCGTCGTCCTGAGCGCGGCGGGCTCGAATGAGATACAGGAGTCCGCCAGCAGCAACCCGATGGCGTTTCCCACTCCGGCGCCCATCACGAACTTCACCGCCGCACCGGTCGTAGCGACCGGGATCGCCCCCGGTACGACACCTCTGAGCGGGATGGGAGGTCTCGCGGGCCAGCTGGCTATGGTGTCGGTCGGCTCGGAGGTGACTTTGCTGTTCACGACTTACGTCGACGGGAGCGTGGCGCCAGCTGCCCTCTCCAGCGGGGACGACGGGTCAAGCTGGGAAGGACCGTATCTGTTCGGGGAGGCGAACGGCAGCGTCGCGGACCCGGTACTCTCGGTCGGCCCAGCCAACTTGGTCTACGCCGCCTGGAACCTCCCAACCTACGGTCCGGGGGCGGTGGGAGAAGTCGTACTTGCACCGGACGGGTTACCGATGGCCTCGCCGAGTTCGGTCTCCTATCCCTCCTTTGGCAGTGCGCAGAACTTGAGCCCTCCTGCCCTAGCCGTCGATGGATTCGAACGGCCGATTCTGCTCTGGCCCGCGAGACCTTTCAACGAGACCGGCGGCATCGCCTACACGGGGGCCTTCCTACCCGCCAACACAACTCTCGGTCTGCTGGGCTCCCTGCTGGACCAGTCCGTCGGGTCTTGGGACTTCTCCAACCCTTCGATCTCCGCTACGGCCCTCGCCTCGTTCCTGTCCAACGTCTCGGAAGAACTGGCCGAGGTCAACGCGAGTGCGTCGGCCGGCGACCTCTGCGCCGCCCAGGAACTCACCGGCGGAACCCTGTACCAAAGTCTGACCCATGTTCCTCTGCTGGGAGTGCTTCGAAGCGGCTCGTGCCCCGACTCGCCGATGCAGGGGGGAGGTCCATCTCCCTTGCTGGGAGATTCGGGTCTCGACGTTCCCGACACGTACCTGGCCGTCTACCTCGACTGGGTGCTGGAGGCGGAGGGGTTGACGGTCGGGACCACCCCTCTCGCAGCTCTCTCGACGGTCTCGCCGTACTCCTCTATGGCCTTCTCCAACACGCTCTCGCCCGCTGTCCCCCGCAACGAGACCGTCGACGATGAGACCGTGTTAGTGAGCACGCAACCGACGCCTTACAGCCCGACAGTGTACGAGCTGGTCGCCACCGACCAGCTACCGACCTGGAGTCACACGACGAGCGTTCGGACTCGGTGCTCCAACGGCGCAACTGAGGTGGTCTCGACTACGGACACTACGACCGTGTCAGCCACCTGGGCAAATGTTTCGATCGACGGAGGTGCTTCTCACAGTTTTTCCGGCTCGACGTCCTTCCCGTCGGTCTGGGTGTATGACCTCCCGGCCGACGGAGAGTACGGGTGGTCCGCAACATACGGGGCGACGACCTCGGAGGTCCAGAAGGTCGTCGACGGCTGCGACTCAGAAACGACCACCACCAGCGTCTCACCGGTGGCGTACGGGCCGGCAGAACTTCCGGCGATGACCGTCGGAGGTACCTTCAACACGAGTCTCACGCTGGTCCCCGGTCTGCCGTTCGTCGTCGCGCAGTACAACGGTAACCGCAGCTCGGCCAATCTAAGCGTCGAGTTCAACGCGACGCTGCCGGCGACAGTCTCGGGGAATCTGACGAACAGTTCGGGGAGCCAGTACTGGAACACGTCCGCCTTTGCAGTGGACCAAGCCTACACGCTCCCGAAATCTTCGGGCGTCGGTGAGGACTACACCCTGGTGCTGAGGGGTACGAGCCGCAGCGGAAGTTCGGAGAGCCCCGGATCTCCCTCCTTCGCGTACACGTCATCGGGTTCCGCCCCGCCGGAAGCCGCCTCGGCAATATGTAGCTTCAGCTTGGCATCTGAGGTCCCTACCGTCTCCATCAACAACTCGGGCGATCCGTACACGAGCATCAATGCGACTACCGTGAATGTGACGTGGAACTCGACGGTCGACCTACCGGGGTTTTTCACGTACAACGAAGTCGGTACGCCACTGGATTGGACGATCACCGGCATCTCGCCCGTGGAGTCCTCCTCCGGTGCTTGGGTCTACACGTTGGAACTCCACGGGCTGGAGCCGATGGCGACGTACAACGGCACGATGGGTGTCTCGGTGAACCGAGGGTGCTTGGTTACCGAAGACCAGCTCGTCGAGGGTGCCTCCGCCGAAATCGATCCGGGATTCTACACGGATGCGAAGCTGCCCTACGTGTGGGAGAAGGACCTGCTGTACAACTCCGTGGACCGAGACGGAGGTGGGGTGCTCGTCGGATGGGTCACGCCGGCGAATCCGGCGGGCCTCACCCTCAAGGGAGGCTATGTGCGGCTTGCCGATGCGACGCATCACTACGTCGTCCCGTTCACCCCCTCCGAAGTGATGTCGGGAGTGACCGATCCAAAGAACAGCAGCAGTTCGACGAACGAGGTCAACCTGACGAACCTCACGTGGGATGACGGGGCCTCGGTGGGGGACCTGGAGTTGGACCACGCATACAGCCTCGAGGTCGTAGCAAACTACACCTACCTCAATCAGACCAAGCATGGGGAGGTCACCGAGACCGAGAGCGCGACGAACTCGAGCAGTTTCGTCTACCAGCGCGACTCGAGCAAGGACGGACTCACGGACGCCGAAAAGACGTACGGCTGGAGCGCGATTGCCGACGATAGCCCCGAATGGGTGAACGCCAGTCCGGCGGACTACGCGACGAATGGACTGGTCCGCGACTACGTCGAGGACGAGTTTGCGCTGAACCCACGGACCCTCTCAACATCAGATAGCAACATGCTCGATACTTGGAACCTGACGTTCGACCTCGGGCCTGCCTCCGCATCCAAGCTACCGACGTGGGCGACCATTCCGTTGGTGTACTATTACGAGAATTCGACCTACGACCCCGTACAATCGTGCAGTGGTCCTTGGGCTAACTCCGCCTGCTTCTCCCGTCCAACCGACTGGAACTGGACCAACCTGACCTGCGTGGGAGAGGGCGTGAAGTGCGCGAATGCGCGCTGGATGGGTGATTCGTCGGTGAACGCCACCGACGTGATGTGGTCCGAGAAGGACCTGGCCGAGTTGGGGACGCTCATTCAGCAGGAAGGGGACGGTTGGCTACGGGCAACGACCGGGAGCTACGATGACCAACGGACGATCACGATCTGGGGGAAGCTGTCGTGGGGAGCGAATCCTTGGGAGACGAGCACCAGCGGAGACGGGCTGACCGACGGGTCCCAGCCGGATCCGCTGGGTCCCGTAGTCCTTCAGCTCAACCTGTCATTCTGGAATGAGACGCTCTTCGCGACGGGGCAGCAACAGCTGGGGGCGGGAAGCGAGGCGGCGCCGCTGATCAACGTCACGGTGAACGGTTCGAGTGCGCCGATCTATTCGGCGTGGGGAGCGGATGCGCAGGGTGCCCCTCCTTTCTGTTACTATGGGGCCGAGTGCCTATTCTCCTGGTACACCGACTACTACGACTCGGGCCCTGGTGGCTGGGTCGTCAACGACTTGGCGAGCATCCCGATCACTACCTCATCCCAGTACGCGACGGTCCACTTCGAACTGATGGCAGCGATCTCATCCGGAGGCGCGCTGGTGCCTACGGCTAGTGGCACGCTTACCGTCAACCTTGAGGACATTGGGGCGCCGATGGCATCTCAGATTCAGATCGAAGGGTATTCCCTATCGTTCGCTGCTCGCGGGGCCGTCTCATTGAACTACACCGTCTTGTCCCCTGCCGGCAAGGCCAACACGCTTCTCATCACACCACCGAATGAAGCCACACTCTCGACGAATCCGTTGGGCTCTCCGCGCTACGTCGGAGAACCCGATTTTGACCTACTCGAACTGAACCTGACGAATGCATCGAAACCCCTGACCCTCGGTGATCTGCCTGACACCAGCGGATCCGGGAGCTACTCAGTGAGCTTCCAGCCGGGTCTAAACAACATCCTCGTTCCGCGGGGCACTTTCATCTACTCGCCGCTAGGACAGGCGCTGTTGAACGACACGGACGAGAGCTTAGAGTCCTCGGGTGGCCTGCAGTTCAGTCCTTGGGCGTGGTCGGAGAATGCCTTCGTACCTGATGGATGGCCGCTGAACGGGACCAACGTAGTGCGGATCTTCGCTCCTTCCAACGAGTCGGCAGGGAACCTTTCATACGGGGCGGATTTCCCAGCCGCCTTCGGCGGAGTTCCAGGGGACCCCTCCGTCGAGCAAGGAGTCGAAGCCAGGTCGATTCAGTCCGTCATCTGGATCAACATTACGAACACTTCAGGTCTTGGGAACGAGTCAGCGGAGTTGCTCGACCTGCTTGCCGGGCTGGTGCTGAACACTAGCGGGAACGTGAGCTATCAGGCCACCGACGTCAGTGGCGGGCTGCCTTGGTTGACTTTACCCCCGACGGTCCTCGCGGTCCTCGGAAGTCATAGCCTCCCGAACAGCGGGAGTTTCGGTCCGCCCGTCTACGAGAGCTGGGTCTCCGATTCAGGCGGGAACTTCTTCGAAGAAGTATGGAATGCGATTTCAGGGGTGGCGAGCTACGTGGTCCAGATTGTGGAGGAGAGCGCGACCTGGCTTAGCTCCGCGGCTACAGCCGCGGAGGAGTACGTCGCGGGGGCGATAGCTGGAGCAATCACCTCAGCTTCCCTCGGGCTGAGCAAACTCGCGAACCAGACCATAGCTTCTCTGAAGACTGTGCAGTCCGGAATGTTTTGGGCGGCGGAGCAGACTGTGAACGGAATCCTCGCTGCTCTGAGCGAGTCGTTCTCGTTGCAGGTATCCGCGATTAAGACTGCCGAGTCACGCTATGTAGATGGCATTATGACGTCACTCGGTGCCGTCTTCCAGAATCTGTCTGCGAGTACCCCCACGTTCGACGGTCTGGTTGACTCGGTAGCTGCCTTTCTTCTCTCTCTGATGGGGGCATCCTCGCTGGTTACTGGACTTTCGAGTATTTTCTCCGGAATGGGGCAGATCACCAGTCGCCTGCCAGGACTGCTCAACCCAATTCAACTTGTTGAGACTATCGCACGAGCCATTGGTGGATCCGCCGGAGATAGCTTTGCAAACTCCGTCCAGCAGACTCTTGAGGGTCTCACGAGCCTCGTACTCTCCGCGATAGGGGATGCAGTTTCCGGATTCTTTGACACAACGGGCCTAGGTTCTCAAAACGCAACCGCACCGTCTTCCGGACCCCCCATACCCTCAAGCAGTCAGGTCTCTGCCGACGTGTCGACTCTTGCTTCCGGCTCGGGTCAGAGCGGGGCATCGACTCAGTTCGGCTCCGCCCTGTCCGTTGGGAGTGGTCTGCTAACGTTTATTGATATAGTTCACATCTGTTTAATCATTATCATAATCGGGATGCTCGTAATCAACGGATACTTGTTGGCTACGGTCCCGTCGCAATTGCTGAACTTCGGCAGCGAGTTTGCATCGGGGTTTTCGGTCGAGTCGGCCCCTCAGGGCCTTGCCGGTGCCCTTGGCGGAGAGGTTGCAGGTCTTGCCCTCGCCCTGTTATCGATCCTAGTTGGCCTCAGTAACTGGGTGTATGCATTCGCAGTCGCTCTCTTGGGGGCTGTCCTGGCAACCGGTGGTCTATTCCATGCTGGAGTGAGCGGCCTGCTCACGGGGCCGCAGTCGATCCCATTCGTAGTCTCCACAATCGTCGCATGGTTTCCTCCGATTGTAATCGGGTTGGAGCATTCGTGAAGTCTACATCGGGACTGCTTGCCCGACCCGGTGGGTGTGAGTCTACTGCCACTGATGGGCTAGACGGGCTGCCGTTATCCAACAAAGTGCGCTGGCGAGCGGCATTCGGATGGTTTGCGGTCTGCCTAGGGACGTCCGTCACTATGTCAGTCGCATTCCTCGAGATCTATTTCCCCGGATCGCACCGTCCGTGGTCTTCGGTCTTTGCTGGGGAGGTGATTGCTTCCGAAGGATTGGTAGCAACTGGCGTAGCACTTTTCGGGATTGCGAGCGCACTCCACTTCAGTGAGTCGAACCCTATCTACGTTGGTGAAAATCGAATCTGGGGGTACCTGCCCAACCGCTGGGGGAGACAGGCGAGGCGAGTTAGAGTGGACTTTCCATTTTCTGAAATTCGTTACTTCAGTCGCTGGAATTTCAGCGGGCCGGTAGTGTGTTCAGGTCTTGGGTCTCCATGGAGGCCGATTTCACGATTCCGCTGGCTTCTGCTTACCCCCGTTAACTTCCGTGCGGTCCAGTCACAGTGGCTGGCCTGGAAGGCTACTCAGCCAGCTGAGGTACCTGGGTTACTTGAGCCCAAAGTGGCGTCTTAGACGCGCAGCCGGAAAAGCCTCTTCCGACATAACCGGGCGCTGTTGGATCTTGGCCGGGGTCCTCCGCCGTTCCGTTCAGGCGCCGGCGACGATCGTCTCGACGATGCGGACCGGCGTCTTGGGCCGGTCGTGCGCGTCCCGGGGGACCGCCGCGATCTTCTCGACGACGTCCTGGCCGCCGCGCACGTGGCCGAAGATCGCGTGCTTGTTGTCGAGCCACGGGGTCGCGGCGAGGGTGATGAAGAACTGGCTGCCCCCGGTGTTCGGGCCGGCGTTCGCCATCGAGACGACCCCGGGACCGTCGTGGCGTAGCCCGGCCCCGAACTCGTCGGGGATGACGAAGCCGGGCCCGCCGGTCCCGTCGCCCTTCGGGCACCCGGTCTGGACCATGAACCCCGGGATGACCCGGTGGAAGGTGAGCCCGGCGTAGAACTGCTTGCGGGTCAGGGTCAGGAAGTTCTCGGCGGTCTTCGGCGCCCGGTCGCGCAGGATCTCGAGGCGGACATCGCCGAGGGTCGTCCTCAACGTCACCGTCGGATTCGGCATGGGCCGCCCACTTCCCGCGCAGAGAAAACACCGCGCCCGCGCGGTCGGGCGCCGAGCGCCGCGGCGTTTATCTGGCCGACCGCGGCTAGCTCCGAGCGGGTCCGCCGTCCGGCATGAACCGTTCGATCGCCTGGATCGGCGTGGCCGTCATCGTCGTCGGCATCGGGATGGTCGCCTTTCCGCTGGTCGCGGTCGGGCGCGAGGTCCTGGACGACGAGCAGATCCTCGGGTTCCTGCTGGCCCCCGTCGGGCTGTTCGTCGTGCTGATCGCCGCCGTCGCCGTCGACCCGCGACGCACCACCGTCACCGGGGCGTTCGGCAACCCGGACGAGCGGACCCGGGCCGAACCTTCGACCGAGACGACGGCGGTCCGGGCGCGGCCGCGCAGTCCGCTCGAGCCGGTCCACTGCCGCTACTGCCGGTCCGTGATCACCGCCGACCTCGCCCAGTGTCCCCGCTGCGCGCGGGCCCGGGACTGCCGGCCCTGCGGCCGACCCCTCGGCCTGGTCCTGGAGCGCCCGACCTGTCCGACCTGCGCGCTCGCCGAGCCGTACTGCCACTGCCCGGCGCTCAGCCGCCCGGCGCCGGCGCGGATCGGGCGACGGGCCGGAGGCACGGCCTGATGCCGGGGCCGGTCGACGACCGGGCCCTCCCCCGCGGGGTCACGTCGGCCCCGGACGGCCCGGACGAGGTCCACTTCGACGGCGCCTGCGAGCTCGTGCGGGGCCGGCGGGTCGCCGCGTACGGCTTCACCGTCGACGGGCCCGGCGTCCGGCACGAGGACTCGGGGCTCGCCGTGCCCCCCGGCCACGAGCGGGCGACCAACAACGTCGCGGAGTACGTGGCGGCGATCTGCGCGCTCGAATGGCTGGCCCGCCACGGCCACACCGGCGAGCTCCGCGTCCTGGGGGACAGCGAGCTGGTGATCAAGCAGATGCACGGGGACTACCGCGTCCGAGCGGAGCACCTGCTACCGTACCACGAGCGGCTCGTCCAGCTGGCCCGAGGGTTCCGCAAGGTCGAGTTCGTCTGGGTCCCGCGGGAGGAGAACACCCGGGCCGACGAGCTGTCCAAGCGGCCGATCCGGGAATGGGCCGCCACGCAGAGCGGGCCGTGACCGAGGGCGCCGCGGCGTCCGCCGGTCAGCCCCAGCGGACGGTGTAGACCAGCGTCCGACCCTCTACGGCGGCGCGCGCCCGTGCCGTGTCGACGTAGGTGGCGAACGCGGCCGCAGCCTCCGGTGACAGCCGAGGGCGGACCCCGTAGCCGCGGGGGACGCCGACCCCGAGAGAGGCCGGGGGAGCGCGCAGCGGGAAGGACGGACTCGCGCGGTCATCGATCCGAGGGGCCATCACGGCTCCGCGCCGACGGCCCGGACCGGCCCCGCCGCCGTAGGGGCCCGGCCCCAGGGAGCGGGGCAGAGCAGGGCGGCGAGCGACGCCGGCGGCACGGGCTCCGCCCCGAGGGGGGCGACGAGGAGCTCCCGCCATCCGACCGACGTGTCCGACATGTTCGGCTGGGCTTGTCAGACGGACGTCATACATAAACGCGTAGCTCCAGTGGAAGCGGGGGGGTCCGGAGGTCGATTCTCTAACGGAGGAGCGCGGCGGACAACGGGCGGACCGGTTCCTGGCCGGGGCCGAACGGCCCCCCCGGTGCCTCCCGGTCCGACGCAGCCTCTTAAGGGCCCCCCGGCTGCGCGGCGGGGGGTTCTCGGTTGCCGTCGGAAGGGCCCGACGCCACCGCCGTTCGGTTCTTCGACGAGACCGAGCAGGAGCTGCTGCAGGCGGCGATCGATTCGCAGCGCTCGGACTGGGTCTACTCGACGTTCATCACCCAAGACACCGAGGAGCTCTCCTCCGCGGCGCTCGCCCGGCTGATCGCCGCCACGGTGCGCCGCGCCCGGGAGGCCTCCGCCCGGTTCCCGGCGGCCTCGCTACGCGGCGAGCTCGCCCGCAAGGCCCGCCTCCTGCCGCTCTCGCTGCCGCTCCTGGCCCCGTCCGAGCCCGCCCTCGCTCAGGAGCTGACGCGGCTGGTCGCCTCGATGCAGGCGACCTACGCCAAGGGCCGCCACACCCCCAAGGGCCAGAGCGAGGCGCTCGACCTCCAGGCGCTCTCGCGGATCCTGACCGAGAGCCGCGACCCCCGCCTGCTGGAGGAGGTCTGGACCGGCTGGCACCGGGTCGGCCGCGCGGTCCGCCCGGAGTTCCAGCGGTACGTCGAGCTCGCCAACCTGGGGGCCCGCGAGCTCGGCTTCGCCGATACCGGCGCGATGTGGCGCTCGAAGTACGACATGTCCCCGGAGGAGTTCTCCGTCGAGGTCGACCGGCTCTGGGAATCGGTCCGGCCGCTCTACGACGCGCTGCACAGCTACGTCCGCGCCAAGCTGCGCCGGCTCTACGGCGAGAAGGTGGTGCCCGCCGACGGGCCGCTGCCCGCCCACCTGCTCGGGAACATGTGGGCGCAGGCCTGGGACGGCATCTACCCGATCCTCGCCCCGCGCACCGGCGCCCCGTCGTTCGACCTGACGAAGCTGCTGGTCGACCGCAAGACCACCGCCGAGGAGATGGTCCGCCACGCCGAGCGGTTCTTCGTCTCGCTGGGCCTCGATAAGCTCCCGGCGACGTTCTGGACCCGCTCGATGCTGCTGCGCCCGCGCGACCGGGAGGTGGTCTGCCACGCGAGCGCCTGGGACATCGATTTCGTCGACGACCTTAGGATCAAGATGTGCATCGAGATCACCGGGGACGACTTCACGACGGTCCATCACGAGCTCGGCCACAACTTCTACCAGCGCGCGTACGCCCGCCAGCCGTTCCTCTTCCGCGACAGCGCGCACGACGGCTTCCACGAGGCGCTCGGCGACACGATCGCGCTCTCCGTGACGCCGGAGTACCTCCGGGAGATCGGCCTCGTCGCGGAGGTCCCCGACCCGAGCCAGGACCTGGGGCTCCTCCTCTACCGCGCCCTCGAAAAGGTGGCGTTCCTCCCGTTCGGGCTCCTCGTCGACCGCTGGCGCTGGGACGTCTTCTCCGGGGCGATCCCGCCGTCGGAGTACAATCGGACCTGGTGGGAGCTCAAGGAGCGGTACCAGGGGGTCGCCCCGCCGTCCCCCCGGGACGAGGGCGAGTTCGACCCGGCGGCCAAGTACCACGTCCCCTCGAACGTTCCGTACATGCGCTACTTCCTCGCGGCGATCCTCCAGTTCCAGTTCCACCGGGCCCTGGCGCGCGCTGCCGGGGCGACCGGCCCGCTCCACCGCTTCTCGATCTACGGGTCGCGCGAAGCCGGCCGGCGGATCCAGGCGATGATGGAGATGGGATCGAGCCGGGAGTGGCCGGACGCGCTCGAGGCGCTCACGGGGGAGCGGCGGATGGACGCCGGGGGGCTGCTCGACTACTTCGCCCCGCTCCAGCGGTGGCTCGATGCGCAGACCCGGACGGGCTCCGCCCCGTCGTGAGCGGGCCGCAGTCCGTTAGTAGACCGCCCGCCCTTCCC
>JASHYB010000090.1 GCA_030043255.1 Thermoplasmata archaeon
GCTGAAGACCTGCCCTGCCTCGCGAGCGGCGGCAGCGGCCCCGGCGAGCGGGCCGCTTGGGCGTCGAGCTCGACGCGTAGGCTGTCTTTTTATAGCAGTGCAGACTTACCGTAACGGCGCAACCGTCTCGGAGAACCCAAGTTCCCGGAGAGGGTGGCGCCGTAAGGAGCAACCATGGCAAAGATCCTCGGCATCGATCTCGGTACGAGCAACTCGGCGGCGGCGGTCCTCGAGGGCGGCCGCCCGCAGATCGTCCCCAGCGCGGAGGGGACCACCGTCGGCGGGGGCAAGGCGTTCCCGTCGTACGTCGCGTTCACCAAGGACGGGCAGCTGATCGTCGGCGAGCCGGCCCGACGTCAGGCGATCTCCAACCCGGAGGGCACGGTCACCGCCTTCAAGCGCAAGATGGGGACCGACCACAAGTACACGCTGTGGGGGAAGTCGTACACCCCGCAGCAGCTCTCGGCGTTCCTCCTGCAGAAGATCAAGCGGGACGCGGAGGCGTTCCTCGGCGAGAAGGTCGAGAAGGCGGTCATCACCGTGCCGGCCTACTTCAACGACAACCAGCGCCAGGCGACCAAGGACGCCGGCGCGATCGCCGGTCTCGAGGTCGTCCGGATCATCAACGAGCCGACCGCCGCCTCGCTGGCCTACGGCCTCGACAAGGCCGGCAAGAACCAGAAGATCCTCGTCTTCGACCTTGGAGGCGGGACGCTGGACGTCACGGTGATGGAGTTCGGCGAGGGGGTCTTCGAGGTCCTCGCGACCTCCGGCGACACCCAGCTGGGCGGGACCGACATGGACAACGCGATCACCGAGTGGATCGTCGGGGAGTTCCAGAAGGACTCCGGGGTCAACATCCGCACCGACAAGATGGCGATGCAGCGGGTGCGCGACGCCGCCGAGAAGGCGAAGATCGAGCTCTCCTCGACCCTGGACACCCAGATCAACCTGCCGTTCCTCACCGCCACGCAGGACGGCCCCAAGCACCTCGCGCTGCAGATGACCCGGGCGAAGCTCGAGGAGCTCGTCCGACCGATCGTCGAGCGCTGCCGCGCGCCGGTGGATCAGGCGATCCGCGACGCGAAGATCACCAAGGAGGAGATCGCCCGCGTCGTGCTCGTCGGCGGCCCGACCCGGATGCCGCAGGTCCACAAGTTCCTCGAGCAGGCGATCGGCCGACCGATCGAGCGCGGGGTCGACCCGATGGAGTGCGTCGCGATGGGCGCGGCGATCCAGGGCGGCGTGCTCGCCGGCGAGGTCAAGGACGTCCTGCTGCTGGACGTGACGCCGCTGTCGCTCGGCCTGGAGACCCTCGGCGGGGTCTTCACCCACCTGATCGAGCGGAACACGACGATCCCCAGCCGCAAGAGCCAGACCTTCACGACCGCCTCCGACAACCAGTCGACGGTCGAGGTGAAGGTCTTCCAGGGGGAGCGGCCGATCGCCTCCGACAACGTCCCGCTCGGCAGCTTTCTGCTCACCGGCATCCCGCCGGCCCCGCGCGGCGTCCCGCAGGTCGAGGTCAGCTTTGACATCGACGCGAACGGGATCCTGAACGTCTCCGCGAAGGACCTGGCCAGCGGCCGCAAGCAGGGCATCACGATCAGCGCCTCGAACAAGCTGTCGAAGGAGGAGGTCGCCAAGATGGTCCACCAGGCCGAGGAGTTCGCCTCCAAGGACAAGGAGCGGGCCCAGCTGATCGAGGCGAAGAACGCCGCCGAGTCGCTCGCCTACGAGGCGGACCGGGTCCTCGCCGACGCCAAGGAGAAGATCGACGTCGCCGAGGCGGAGGAGATCCGCGCGAAGGCCCAGGAGCTGCGAGAGGTCGCGGCCGACCAGGACGCGAGCGTCGCCCGCCTCCGCGAGAAGACCGAGGCGCTCACCCGCGCGCTCCACGCCGTCGCCGAGAAGCTCTACCGAGCCACCCCTCCGCCCAGCGGAGAGGGGACCCCGTCGCCCGACGAGGGCCCCTCGGCGCCCGGCGGGCAGGGCCCGGGGGCCGGTCCGGTCGACGCCGACTTCAAGGTCGTCCACGACGACGGCGAGACCGGTTCGTCGTAGGCGCGGCGTCGACCGCTAGCGGTCCCGGCGCGGCCGGGGCCACCGCCGGCCCTTCGGCGGCCCGACGTACTCCACGTCGGGCCGGATGAGACGGTTGTCGCTCGCCTGCTCGAGGGCGTGGGCGGTCCAGCCGGTGGTCCGGGCCAGCGCGAACGTCGGCGTGAACAGCTCCGGCGGCAGGCCGATCGCGTCCAGGACGACCGCGCTGTAGAACTCGACGTTCGCGAAGATCCGCGCCGTCGGGTGGGCGGCGCGCAGGGCGGCGAGGCCGACCCGCTCGACGGTCTCCGCCAGCTCGACCCGCTCGGGGGCGGCGACCCGCCGCGCGATCTCGTGGAAGAGGAGCCCGCGGGGGTCCTCGCTCTTGTAGGCACGGTGGCCGAAGCCGTAGAGCAGCTCGCCGCGCGCGAGCCGCTCGGCGATCCAGCGCTCGGCGGCCTCGGGCCGGCCGATCGCCCGCAGCATCTCCAGGACCCGGCTCGGCGCCCCGCCGTGCAGCGGACCCTTCAGGGTGCCGAGCGCCCCGGTCGCCGCGCTCGCCAGGTCCGAATGGGTCGAGATCGCGATCCGCAGCACGAACGTCGACGCGTTCATCCCGTGGTCGGCGAGCAGGTCGAAGTACGCCTCCAGGGCCGCGACCTGCTGCGGCGCGGCCTCGCGCCCGTGCAGCGTGTGCAGGTAGTTCGCGACGTGCCCGAGCTCCGGGCGGGGCGGGACCGCCGGGAGGCCCCGGGCCCGCCGGACGAAGCGGGTCAGCAGGACCGGGCTCTGCGCGATCAGGCGGTAGCCGTCCTCGAGCCGGGGAGGGTACCCCCAGGATCCGTCCCCCAGCAGCGAGAGGATCGTCCGCAGCGCCTCCAGCGGGGGCAGCTTCGGGTCGAGCGCGTCGGTGCCGGCAAGCGCCCCCGCGCTGGGGGTGCGGGCCCGGGCCAGCGCCTCGGTCAGCACGGGGGACGGGTCGGCCTCCGGGGGCTCGCCCAGGAGCAGGAGATGCGCCACCGACTCGTAGGGCACGCCGGGGACCAGTTCCCGGACGTCGAAGCCGCGGTAGACGAGGTCGCTCGTCTCGCCGCCGACCCAGCTGATCGACGAACGGCCGGCCACCACCCCTTCCAGCCCGGCCGATACGCGCACCTCGGCGGCCACCGCAAGGGCGCACGGCCGCGCGAGCATAACGGGCTCGGACGGGCCGGCACGAGCTAGGATGGCCTTACGGGCAGGAACTGGCCGATTTGGTCACCGGCGTGCCGAGGGAGGCGGCCGTGGTGGCGTTGTAGACCCCGACGAAGAGCGTGCCCGTGCCGCTCGGGTTGACCAGCGAGCAGGTTGTGAAGATCAGGGTCCAGTACGATCCGCCGAGCCCGATCAGTTCCGACGAGCCGCTGTGCGAGTCCAAGAAGGCTTGGCCCCCATCGGAATCGAACAGGGCGACGACCGTCGTCGAGCTCACCGGGGAGTTCGCAATGGGGCCGAACTCGGCGTAGCTCGCGACGCAGTCTCCGCTCACTTCGATGCTGTTGGACCCGACGACCGACCCGTTCGTCGAGGTGACGAACGTGAGCAACGCAGCATCCGAGGCGTTGAGGGAGGCCAGAAGCCAGAACGCGACCTCTCCCGCAGTCGCGCTGGCGGGGGTCGCATCGAGTTGGACCAGCGAGAGATTCTCCCAGATCGTCGAGCAGTTGGCGATCTGTCCACCACCTGCGCCGGAGGCAGACGCACCCGACCCATAGCCCAGGAGCTCGTAGGGGATCCAGGGGCCTCCCGGCCGGCTCATCTGGGCCGCTTCCGCCGGGCCAAGGACCTGGTTCGACGCGAGCGGTTGTCCGTAGACGACTCCGGCCGAAGGCGACGTGGTGGGGCTGTGGTGAAGGGTGATCGCAAGTATCAGGACCACGACGACGACGATGACGACCGCCCCGATGGCGATCCCCAGCCGTCGACCCCGGTTCGGGCTCGGCGGCTCCGAGTAGTACGGGAACGGGGTCTCGGCCGGCGGGAGCGGTGGGGCCCGGGCGCCCCAGGGCGAACCGGCGCCGGAGGTCGGCGGAGGAGAGCCCCAAGGTGAGGGAGGCGGCTGAGTCACACCGGTCGGCGGGGCCGGCCACCCCGGGGGCGGCGGCGGTGTCGACCACCCCGGAGGGGGCGGCGCGACGCCGGTCCCGGTCGGGCGGGCCGCGGCCGGGGGCGCGCCGGAGTT
>JASHYB010000091.1 GCA_030043255.1 Thermoplasmata archaeon
GGGATGGCGAAGATCAGGACGACGAGGCCCGTCGCCGGCCCGGCGAACTGGAGCGCTCCGGCGGTGAGGAACGCCACCATCGAGTCGTGGCGCAGGACCTCGCGATACGTCGGGGCGGCCGGCGACGCCACGGAGTCGGCGGACCGCAGGGTGGCTCCATAAGGCTATCGCGGCGGGCGGTCGCCGAGAGGCGCAACGCGCTTGTAGGCCCGCCCGGTCGAGGGTCCGGGTTCGGCGTGCGCCTGCTCCATCGCGACGCGACGACCGGCGCGCTCCGCCTGCGCCTCGAGACCCCGAGCGACCTGTGGAGGATCGCCCGGTTCGTCCGTCCCGGCGATCGCGTGGGCGCGTCGACGACCCGCCGGGACCCCGAGGCGCCGCTGGACGTCGCCGGCGCCGAACGCGCCCGTCGCCGCGTGTACCTCGCGGTCCGGGCCGAGCAGGTCGAGTTCCACGGGTTCTCCAAGCACGTGCGCGTCACCGGCCCGATCGTGGAGGGCCCGTTCGACATCGGCCGCCACCACACGCTCGACCTGACGGAGGGGGACGACGTCACCGTCGCGAAGTCGGAGCTCTCCGCCGCCGACCGGGCGCTGCTGGACGAGGGCCTCGAGCGCCAGGGCGATCCGGTGATCCTGGTCGCGGCGGTCGACTGGGGGGACTCGTCGCTCGTGCGACTGCGCGGACGCGCGATCGAACCGGTCGCCGACGTCCGCCGCACGATCGCCGGCAAGCGCTTCGAGGGCGGTCAGGGGGAGAAGGACCGGGCGGCCTACGTCGACGAGCTGCGCGGCCTCCTCGAGCGGGAGGGTTCGGCCGCGACCGCCGTGGTGCTCGCCGGGCCGGGGTTCCTCAAGGACGCCCTCGCCCGCCGGCTCGCCGAGACGGCGCCGGAGCTCGCCCGGCGCGTCAAGCTCTACCCGACCGCCGAGGGCGGACGCGTCGGCGTCGACGAGCTGTTGCGCAGCGGCCGCGCGAGCGAGGTGCTCCGCGCCAGCGTCGCGGCGGAGGAGGCGGAGGTCGTCGAGCGCCTGGTCCAGGCGGTCGCGACCGGCACCCGCGCCGCGGTCGGCGTCGCGGAGGTCGGCGAAGCGGTCGACGCGGGAGCCACAGAGACGATCCTGGTCGGCGAGGAGCATCTCGCCGACCCGGCGGTGCTGGCGGTCCTGGACCGGGCCCGCGCCGGGCGCGCCCGGCTGTTCGTCGTACGGGCGGACGACCCGCCCGGTAAGCGCCTCGCCGGCCTCGGCGGGATCGCGGCGATCCTGCGCTACGACTGGACCAGCGCGCGACGCGCTACGGGATCGCCTGGACCGCCTCGCGCAGCTCCTCGAAGCGGCGCCTGAGGTCCTTCAGCGCGAAGCGCAGCGCCTCGCGCGCGGTGAGCGAGCCGTCGGTCTCGAAGCGCAGGAAGAACCGCTCCTCGTCCGGCTCGATGCGGATCGAGCCGTGCTCGCAGGTCTTCTCGCACGCGTGGCAGTCGATGCACTTCACCTCGTCGTGGACGCTGAGCTTGCCGTCGGCGAAGTCCAGGATGTTCACGGGGCAGGAGGCGGCGGTGCGCTTGAGGCAGGCGTCCGTGCAGCCCTCCTTGCGGGCGATGCGGACGTGCGGCCGCGGGTAGATCCCGACCGCGTGGGCGACCTGCCACTTGGCGTGGTCGCGGCCGGCCCCGACCACCGCGGTCGCGTAGGCCAGCAGCGCCTGGCGCGCGCCGAGCCGGACGATCGGCACCTCCGGCTCCAGGATCGCGAGCGAGCTGTCGCCGAGCGGCACCACGTCCCGGGCGTAGACGGTGCACGGGCCCTTGCGGTCGATGGAGTACATCACCTGGCAGTGAGGGCAGCCGGCCCCCTCGCAGGTGCACTCGGCCTTGCGCCGGAACTGCGAGAGGTCGGTCGGGATCGGCAGCAGGCCGAGCCGCAGCGCGAGCCCCTCGTCGAACATGCTGGTCGACGAGTCGTAGTCCTTGCCGGTCGCCTCGTCGCGGATCGGCCCGAGGTGGAACTCGACGTCCTCGATGGCGAGCTTCGGCACGTCGGCGATCAGGGTCCGGCGCAGGGCGTTCGCCTGGGAGGCGGTGACCCCTTCGAGCTCCAGCAGGGTCGACCGCGGCTTGAGCTCCTGGACGCTGACCGCTGCCATGGGGGGCCCTACACCCGCCGGCCGCGACGCCCGCCCTTCGGCTTCGTGCCGTCGTGCGGCACCGGCGTGACGTCCTCGATCCGCTGGATCTTCACCCCGGCCCGCGCGAGCGCGCGGATCGCCGCCTGCGCCCCCGGTCCCGGCGAGCGGGAGCGGTTGCCGCCGGGCGCGCGCACGCGCACGTGCAGCGTCTCGTAGCCCTTCTCCTTGAGCACCGCCGCGATCTGGTCGGCGGCCTTCATGGCGGCGTACGGGCTCGACTCGTCCCGCGCCGCCTTGACGACCATCCCGCCGGTCGCCTTGGCCAGGGTCTCCGCGCCGGTGATGTCGGTGACGGTGATGTGGATGTTGTTGTAGCTCGCGTAGATGTGCGCGATCCCGATCTTCGTCACGGCGCACCCTCCGCGGCGGCGGGCATCGGCGGCGGCGGAGCGGCCCCGCGCCGCTCGATCCGCTCGCGCAGCGCGACCCGCAGCGTGTGACCCTCGTCGGCGAGCGGGCTGCTCGGGCTGTAGGTCAGCCGCGCCTCGTCCGCGCTGGGCAGCAGCAGGCCCGGGCGGGTCACGCGGTGGTCGCCGACCGCGAAGTGGCCGTGGACGATCCACTGCCGGGCGCTGTTCGCCGTCGGCGCGAGCCCCTTGGCGAAGACCACCCACTCGAAGCGGCGGCGCAGCACGTCCTCCGTGGTGAGCGCGAGCACGTCGTCCAGGGTCGGCGTGCCGACCGACAGGACGCCGAGGCGCGTGAGGCGGCCGAGCAGGGCATCGGTCTCGCGACGGGCCTGCGGCTCGCCGGCCCGCAACCGGGCCTGGAGCTCGCGCGCCTGCCGGCGGAAGCCCCGCAGGACCGACTGGGCCTTCCACAGCTCGCGCTTGTTCTTCAGCCCGTAGCGGTCGAGGAGCTTGCGCTCCTCCTCCATCCGGGTCGCCTCCCACGGGTGCTTGGGCGTGTCGTAGCGGCGGCGCAGGAACTTCGGGTCGCCCATCGATCGCTCCCTCCTACGCCTTCTTCTCCGCGGCGGCGGGCGCCGGGGCCGCCGGTGCGGCGGCCGTCGTGGTCTCCTTGCCCGCGGCGGCGGCCGCTTCCTTCGCGGCCTTCTTCAGCACCCCGGCGGCCATGCCGGTCCGGCCGTTGGAGCGGGTGCGCTGGCCGCGGACCTTCTGTCCGCGCTCGTGGCGCACGCCCCGGTAGCTCCGGATCATCTTCATCACGTTCACGTCGTCGCGCCGCCGGGTCTCGAGGTCCGGCCCGAGCAGGTGCGGCGACTCGCCCAGCACCGGCTCGTGCGGGTGGTTGATCATCCAGGGAGGGAGCTGGCTCGACAGCGCGCCCAGCGTCGTCTCGAGCCCCTCGACCGTCGGCTCGGGCAGGTTGCCGATCATCTCGTGCGAGTCGACGTGCGCGAGGCGGCAGGCGGTCTCCGACAGGCGAAGCCCGACGCCGCGGACGCTGGTCAGGGCCAGCGCGGTGGACCGGGTCCCGTCCAGGTCGGTGTTCGCCACCCGGACGATGTAGCGGAAGTTCGGGTTGGTGGGGACGAACTTGGCGGCCTTGCCGGTACCGGGGCGGCCCTTGCCCTTCCCCTCCTTGCCTTCCTTGCCCTCCTTCGGCTCCTTGGCCTCCTTCCCGTCCTTGCCGCGGGGGCCACGCTCCTTCTTGCCGCCCTTCTCCGCCGGCGCCGCCTCCGCGTCCGGCGTCTTGCCGGCGGCCGGCTTCTCCTCGTCCGGAGCGTCCTTGGGCGTGCGACTCACCTCGAGTTGGTGCGGACCCCGTCGACCGGACGCCCGGCGGCGCGCGTGCGCCTCCGCGGAGCGCCCTCGGCCCGGGGGCGGCGGCCGAGCGACCTTCGGTTCTTAACCCCTTCGGCGGCGCGTGACGGCGACCGCGCCGCCCGAGGACCGGGATCCGGCCCGGGAGCCTCGAGGACCCGGTAGCCGGAGCCGCGGGCGACCACCCGCACCTGCGGGGCCCAGTGCTCGGCGAGCCAGCTCTGGTAGAAGCGGATCCCCTGGCTGCCCTTGCCGACCAGGAGCAGACGGCCCCCCGGAGCAAGGTGGGCCGGCGTCTCGGCCAGCAGCTGCAGGACGAGCTCGCGCCCGGCCCGGTAGGGCGGGTTCGTGGCGATGACGTCGAACCTCTCGGGCCCGACCGGCTCGAACAGCCGGCCGACCCGGACCGAGGCGTGGGCCGCCCCGTTGCGTCGCAGGTTCTCCTCGGCGAGCCGGGCCGCGCGACGGTTGACGTCCGTCAGGATCACCGTGCCGTCCGGGGCGCTGCGCGACGCGGCGACCCCGACCGGCCCCCAGCCGCAGCCGAGGTCGAGGACCCGGTCGTCAGGGCGGAGGGCCAGGCTCTCGATCAGCAGCGCGGTCCCGGGGTCCAGCCCGTGGGAGGCGAAGATGCCGGTGTCGACCGAGAAGGTGAGCAGCTCGCCGCGGTACAGGAACCGCAGCTCGCGACGCTGCGAGCGGGCGTGCGGGCGCTCCGCGAAGTACTGCTCGGCGACCGGCGCGCCGTCGTCGTCGCTCACGACGCCCGCCGCCGGAAGAACGACTCGCGCCGGCCCTCCGCGGCCCCGGCCTCGCCGCCGAGCGCCTCCCGCAGCTGCTCCCGCTGCTTGCCGGAGAGCTGCTTGGGGACCTCGACGTGGGCGGTGACGATCAGGTCGCCACGGCTCGTGCCCCGCAGCGCCGGGAAGCCGTGCCCCCGCAGGCGGAACTGGGTCTCGGGCTGCGTGCCCGGCGGGATCTTGAGGTCTGCCCGGCCGTCGATCGTCGGCACGCTGACCTGGCCGCCGAGGAGCGCGGTCGCCAGCGGCACCGTCGTCTCGGTGAACGCCTCCCGGCCGGCCCGGCGGATCGGGCTGTCCGCGTCGAAGACGACCTGGACGTAGAGGTCCCCCGCGCGGCCCCCGGCGCGTCCGGCGTTGCCGTGCCCGGGGATCCGGAGCACCGCCCCGTCCTCGATGCCGGCCGGGACGTCGATCTCGATCTTCTCCACGCTGGAGAGCGTCCCGCTGCCCCGGCAGGTCGGGCACTTCTCGAGGATGCGACGGCCGAGGCCGTGGCAGCGCGGGCACTCGCCGATGGAGATCAGCTGGGTGTAGCCGCGGCTCTGGACCCGACGGACCTGGCCGCTCCCGCCGCATTCCGGGCAGGTCTCGAACGCGGTGCCGTCCTTGGCGCCGGTGCCCCGGCAGTCCCGGCACGGGACGGCGTGCGGGACCTCGACCGTCGGGTGCGCCCCCTGGACCGCGGCGGCGAGCGGCAGGCGCAGCGCCATCTCGACGTCCGCCCCCCGGCCGCTCTCCCGCCGGGGCAGGCCGCCGAACGGCATCCCGAACCCCTCGAAGAACTGGCGGAAGATCGGCGAGCCGGCGAACAGGTCCTCGACGTCGCCGGCGTGCGTGAAGTTCTGCCAGGTGAACCCCTGAGGACCGAACTCCGACTCGACGGCGGAGAAGCCGAGCTGGTCGTAGCGCCGGCGCTTCTCGGGGTCGATCAGGACCTCGTACGCCTCCGAGAGCTCCTTGAACTTCTCCTCGGCGACCTTCGGGTTCTCCTTCGCGACGTCCGGATGGTACTGGCGGGCGAGTCGGCGGTAGGCGGACTTCACCTCGTCCGTCGAGGCGGTCTTCGGAACCCCGAGGACCTCGTAGTAGTCGCGCTTCGCCATCGAGCCGGCCGCGGATGCTGGCCTTCCGGAGAACGGCCTACCGACCGCGCTCCTTAACCTTGCGCCGGGCGCGGCGCCCGGCCGCTCGGGGCCAGCGCCATCGGCACGGCTGGCCGGCCCGTACGCGGAGCCGACGGGCGGCTTGCCCCTCGGCCACGGCGAGCTCGAGGGTCCCGAAGCTGGAGCCGAGCGCGGCAAGGCGCCCTCGGCCCGCCGCTTCGTAGCTGCGGACGAACGGGACCTCGAGTCGCCGTCGACCCAGGACGAAGGTCAGGCGACGCGCCTGCCGCGGGACCCAATCGGTGGGGACGTCGGTGACGAGGTTGCCGAACCGGTCGACGTGCACGACGGTCCCGTCGGTCCCGGTGACGGTCCGTCGGGGCTCCCGGCCAGGTGCCGCCCGCAGCGGGACCCGCCGTCCGAGGCTCCGGGGAGACCGACCGGCGGCCAGCCGCGCCGCGGCCGGCGCGAACAGGTCCCGGCCGTCGAACGTCGTCCCGACCCGCGGCCCGGCGTTCAGGCGTGCCGGGTCGATCCGGTAGGCGGTTCCCCCACCGAGGGCGAGGGCCAGCGGCGCGAGCACCCCGTTGTCCGGGCCGACCAGGACCGAACCGTCCGCGCACGCGATGGCGACCGGAGTCCGTGCGCCCCCGACCCCCGGGTCGACCACGACGACGTGGACGGTCCCCGCCGGAAAGCGCGAGGCGATCGCGCGGACGACGAACGCCGCCTCGGCGATGCCGTGGGCCGGGAGGTCGTGGGTGAGGTCGACCACGTGCCCCGGCGGCAGCCGGGCGGCGAGCACCCCCTTCATCTGGGCGGCGTACGCCGCGCCGAGGTCGCTCGAGAGGGTGACGAGGCGCGTGCCGCGCGCCCGGGCGCTCACCCGCAGGGGACGGCGGACCTACGACTTCATGATCGCGACCAGGAAGATCCCGACCGCGACCAGGGCGCCGATGACCGCCGCGACGATGACCAGGAACGCCTCCCAGACGAGCGCGCCGAGGTGGCCCTTGACGGCGGAGCCGCCGAACCAGCCGAGGTGGTAGGCGTAGCCGGACAGGATGCCGATGACCAGCCCGGCGACCAGGAGCGCGACCCCGACGGTCCGGCTCTTGCCGCTGCCGAAGTAGGCGGTGAAGATCCCGGCGAGGATCATGAACAGCGCGAAGACGAGCAGGAAGATCGTCAGGAACTGCCAGGCGCCGACGTTCAGCGACGTCCCCAGTAGGTCGAACATGCCTCTTGCGTCACCTCAGAACTTGATGCCCGTGAGGGTCTTGGTGTCGATAACGCCCGCGACCGAGCGGATCTTGTCGACGACCAGCTGGCCGAGGGCGTTGAAATCCTCGGCCTCGACCTTGGCGATCAGGTCGTACTCGCCGAACAGCGGGTGCAGCTCGACGATCCCCTTCACCCGCAGCAGCTCGGTGTAGACCTCGTGCTCTTTCGCCGGCGCGGTGCTGATGAGGACAAAACCGATCGCCAAGCTCGGCGCACTCCTCGGACCGGGGCGCGAGAAGTCCCTCAGTTAATAAGCGTGTCGAGAGCGAGGTCGCGCGTACCGGCGGAGGCGCGCGCCGCGGGCCCTGTGGCGGTCCGGGTTTAAGCCTCGCGACCGCACGAACGCCGGCGCGCATGGCGGTGGCGCTGCGTACCTGGTCCGGCCGGTTGCTCGCGCGACGCTGGCTGCTCGCCTTCGTGCCGATCAACGCGGCGACCGCCGGCTTCGCGGTCGTACTCCCGCTGCTGATCCTGATCCCCCTGCACGGCACCTGGGCGGAGGTCGCGGTGGCCGCGACGCTCTACAACAGCGCGGTGGTCCTGTCGTCGGTCGCCTGGGGCCATCTCTCGGACACCTACCCCCGACGGCGGCTGTTCCTGCTCCTGAACTACGCGGCGTTCGCCGGGCTGTACGCGGTCCTGTCGGGGGTCCGCTCGGTCTACGCGCTCTACGGCATCTACACGGTGCTCGGCGCCGTGGCGCCGGCCGGGGTCAGCGCCTCGAACCTGCTGATCCTGGAGAAGTTCGGCGAGCCGGAGCGGGCGACCGCGTTCGCCTCCTTCCAGGAGATGTCGATGATCGGCTCGATCGTCGGCCTGCTCATCGGCTTCCTGTGGACCGCGTCGGACGCCGTCCTGCAGAACCTACTGTTCGTGCTCGCCGCGCTCGCGGCGGTGAGCGCCGCCGCGCTCTGGTTCGGGATCTCCGAAGCGCCGCGCCAGCTGACCACCGCGCACGTCGCCCGGCATCCGGAGAGCCTGCTGTCGCGCATCCGAGGTCACCTCGACCTGCGGATGACCGCGCCGTTCTTCCCGACGCGGCCGCGCTGGCGGCC
>JASHYB010000092.1 GCA_030043255.1 Thermoplasmata archaeon
CTGATACTCCACGCGCGCGCGGCCTGCCGTCGGAGGACCTTAAATCGCGTGCGGGTTCGTCGGCGGCGTATGGCGGCGAAGCGCAGCGCACGGGCGGTCTGGGACGGCGACCTCGCGCACGGGAGCGGTACCGTGAAGGGGACGAGCGGCGCGTTGGGCGACGTGCCGGTCTCCTGGGCCTCGAGAACGGAGACGCCCGGGGGCAAGTCGAGCCCGGAGGAGCTGCTCGCCGCCGCCGAGGCCTCCTGCTTCTCCATGGCGCTCTCCGCCGGATTGGGCCGGGCGCAGAAGCCGCCCAAGAAGCTCGAAACGACGGCGACCGCCACCTTCGACAAGGTCGGCGATGGCTGGAAGGTCACGACGATGGAGCTGGAGGTCGTCGGCACCGTGCCCGGCGCGACGCCGGCCGAGTTCGAGGCGGCCGCGAAGGCCGCCTCCGAAGGCTGCCCGATCTCCTCCGCCCTGAAGGGGAACGTCGCGGTCAGCGTCCACGCGCGTCTGGCCTGAGCGGGGACCGGTTCGCCGGCGGGGCCTCGGCGCCCTGGCTCTATGCATCCGTGGAAGCGCTACCGGGTACGCCCCGGGAGCCCCGTGCGGTTGGCGGGCGGGGACCCGGCGTACCGGGACGAGCTCGCGCGAACCGACAAAGCGGCCAAGGGGACGCTTGCCGACCTGCAGCCGCAGCTCGGGCGCCTGCAGGAACGGCTGTACGCCGGCCGGCAGCACCGCCTCCTGCTGGTCCTGCAGGGCATGGACACCGCCGGCAAGGACGCGACCATCCGTCGCGTCTTCGAGGGGATGAACCCGCAGGGGGTCCGCGTGACCTCCTTCGGGGTGCCGACCTCCGAGGAGCTGGCGCACGACTTCCTCTGGCGGGTCCACCCGCACGCCCCCCGGGCCGGCGAGATCGCGATCTTCAACCGCAGCCACTACGAGGACGTGCTCTCGCCGAGGGTCCACGGCACGATCTCCGAAGCGGAGGTCCGCCGACGCCTGCGGGCGATCCGCGGCTTCGAGCGCCTGCTGGTCGACACGGGGGCGAGCGTCCTCAAGTTCTACCTGGACATCGACCGGGAGGAGCAGACCCGCCGGCTCCAGGCGCGCCTGTCGGACCCGGCCAAGCACTGGAAGCTGAGCGTCAGCGACCTGGCCGAGCGGGCGTACTGGCCGCAGTACCGTCGCGCCTACGAGACCGCGATCGAGGCGACCAGCACCCACGACGCCCCATGGTTCGTCGTGCCGTCGAACCACCCGCTCTCCCGGGACGTCGTCGTCGCGGCGATCGTCCACCGGACGCTCTCGCGGCTGAAGATGGACTATCCGGCCCTGGCGCCGGAGGTGGTCACCCTGCTGCAGGGAGGCCGGCGCGCGCCGGCGGCCGGTAAGCTCCGCCTCCCGAAGTCGGTCCCGCGAGCTCGAGCCGGCCGCCGGCGCGTCGCTCCCGCCCCGCCGCGCTAACGACCCCAGTCACCGAGGCTGCGCTGCACGGCCGGACGGGCCGAGGTAGCCTTCGCGGGGGACCGGGGATTCTCCTCAGTAACCGGTGGGCCGACCAGCTCGGTTGCGGTCTCCTCCGTGGGCAGGAGGTCGCGGACCGGCGCGCTGTCCGGCGGGACGCCGAGCAGGGCGGCGACCTCCTCCGGGGTGAGCTCCAGCTCGAACACGACCTGGCGGGCCAGGCGCCGTGCCCCGTCGCCCCGACGGCCTCGCGCGACCTCCGCGAAGAGCGTCTCCAGGAACGGCAGGGCGATCGCGCGGCTCTTGCGCCGGGACAGGTGCAGACGCCTCCCCAGCTTGCCGGCGAGCCCATCCCGAACCCCGCGGGCGACGCGGGAGGCCCCCATCTCACCGAGGAAACGGGGGAACTGCGCCGCCCCCGAGGGAGGGGCGGGAGACTCGCGGATCGCGAGCGAGACCCCGCCGGTGAGCAGCTCGCTCGCGTAGCTCCAGAGCCCGTAGGTCCTCCACCGCCGGGCTCGGGCGAGCAGCAGCTCCGCCGAGGCGAGCCGGGCGAACGCGGCATCCCGGTGGCCGGCGTCCGGCGCGAACCACGGGACGTTCTCCTCGACCCAAGGGAGCAGGTCGTCGGGCGGAGCGTCCAGGCGTTCGCGGACCTCCCCCGAGCGGTAGAACCGCGCCCGGTTGAGCAGCTCCTCGGTCAGCTCGGCGAAATCGCTCGGCAGGTCCCGCCCGCCGAGCGGTTCGCGCTGGGCGCCCCCCGGCGGTAGGGGGGCGACCGCCTCCAGGTCGTTGAGCGCGGCGCGGAGGTCGCCGTTCGACCGACTGACGATGGCGTCCAGCACCCCGGGCCCGAGCCCGATCCGCTCGCGGGCCGCGATCGTGGCGAGCCGGTCCCGCAGGTCCGGCCGCGCGACCGGTCCGAAGTGGATGCTCCGGACGGCCGAGCGGAAGACCGGCGAGTAGCGGTGCAGCGGTCGCTCGTCGTTGACGGTGAGGATGATCGGCTGGCGGGTGGACCGGACGAGCCGCGCGATCGCCGGCAACCCCCCGCGATCGCCGGTCTCCTCCGTGCGCTGCGACGCCCTCCAGTCGTCGAGGTCGCGCCGGGCCGCCGGCAGCTTCGCCCAGCCCGCGTTCCCCGGACTCTTCGGGAGCGAGGTCCAGGCGTCGAACGGCTTGTGCTTGGACCCTGCGGCGAGCGCCCAGGCTCGGTTCAGGGCTTCCAGGGTCCCGTAGCGTCCCTCGAGGAACCCTCGCAGGCTCACCGGCTCCCGCACCGCTCGCGGGGTCTCGGAGCTTCGCCCTCCGGTCAAGCAGTCCGCCTCGTCCAGCAGGATCAGGGTCCGGGCGGGGCCCCCCTTCGCCCGGACCGCGTCGAGCGCATGGCTGAGCGAAGCGCGACCGGCCACGCGCTCGATCGCGCTCTGGTTGCGGGCCTCCGAGGCGTTCATCTCGACCAGCGACCAGCCCCGTTCCGCAGCGAGCGCGACGGCGGCGCTGGTCTTGCCGACCCCGGGGGGGCCGACCAGGAGCGCGGCGCGACGGGCCGGCGGCTCGTCCGCCTCCCACGCCTCGGCCCAGGCCTGCAAGTCCGCTCGCGCGCGCGGGTTGCCGACCAGCTCGGCCAGCCGCGTCGGGCGCCAGCGCTCGCTCAGCGGGCGCCGGTCCTCCGCGGTCGAGCCGGCCTCCATGGGCGTCCGAGCTCGCACCGACCGATAACGCCACGCCGGCGGCCCGGAACGGTAAGGAGCGGAGGCGGCTCGGCCGACGGCCCGATGCCGACCTCGGTACCCGTGCCCCGGCGCCCGCTGTTTCCGGGCTCGGAGGTCGCAGTCTCGGCGATCACCCTGGAAGTCGATCCCGGCCCCAACGACCCGGACCGGTTGGTCCGGCAGCTGCGACTCGCCCGCGCCGCCGGCGTGACAACCTTCGACACCGTCGGTGCCGCTCAGCCCGGGCTCGCGGAGACCCTGCTCGCGCGGGCGTTCCCTCGTCCCGATCCGGAGCTCGTCGTCCTGGCGAGGCCGCCGGAGGGGAACGACCGCTCCCGAACGACGAGCCCCTTCGCGCCGACCGGCCGTCCGAGGTCCCGGCTCGAGCCGGTCGGCACGAACCGCTTGGACCCCGGATTCCTCCGTCTGTACGAGACCGCGCCGGTCGGTCGCCCGGCGGCCGGCGGATCGGCGACCCCGCCCGGAGCCTCGCCCGACGACCGGCGGACCGGCCCTGCCGTGGTGCATTGCGCGACGGACCGGGACGTCGACCTCGCGCTCGGCGGACCGCCCCCCTGGCTGCTCTCGGGGACGTTCAACCTGCTCGAGAGCGAACTGCCGATGGCGGCGGCTCGCCGCGCCGGCGGGGGGGCGTTCGGTTGGGTCGCCCGAGACGTCCTGGCCGGCGGCCGTCTGGACGGCAGCCGGTTCGCCCTCTCGCCGTTCGGCGTCGGACCCGCGGCCCCGCTGCCCGTGCGCGAGGTCGAGCGGGAGCTGGCCCGCATCGCCCCGCTGGGATTTCTCGCTTGGGCCGGGCGGCGCACGCTGGCCCAGGCCGCCCTGCACTTCGTGCTGGACCTGCCTTGGGTCGCCACCGCCTGCGTACCGGTGCCCGACCCGCGGCGCTGGGAGGAGCTCGTAGGATTCTCTCGGGCCCCGGCGCTCGAGCCGGCCGAGCGGGAGGTCCTGGCGCGCCGGAGCTCCGCCCGCGAGGGAACTCCGTAACTTCCAAAGCTTCTTGGACCGGCGCGGGGTCGATGTACCACCGCGGTCCGCTCGCGCGACCGAGCTCCCCCGGGGAGGGGGCCGGCCCGGGTCCGGGCGGCCCCGGCGGCCGTCGATGCGCGAGGCTGAGCGAAGCCCGGGTCCCAACCGGGGACACGGTACACCCCAGCGAGGGGCCGGGAGGGGACCGCCCTGAGGACCGGGGGACGGGCGCCCGGTCGCCGGGGGCTGTCGAGGTCCGGTCTCGCCGCCTCGGTCGTTTCCGGTCTGGCCACCGGCGGGTTCGCGGGCTACTATCTTCGCGACGCATGGAACGCTTTTGCGGCCTGCCCCACCGCATCCGGCGGCGCCGCGTGCGCCCGACGTCCGTTCTGGGGGCTCCCGCCCGAGCTGTTCCTGATCGCCTGCGCGGCCGGCGTCGCCGTCGGCGGGCTGACCGTCCTGGTCGGGGCGCTGACCTACCGGGGATCGCTGCGAGCCCGCACCGGGAGCACCGCGCTCGTGGCCCTGGCCCTCGCCGGCCTGGTGGCGTACGGCGGTCTCGGCGTCGGGGTCGCGACCGGCGTCATCGCCGGGGTTATCTTCCGGAGGGCGACTGCCTCGCGCGTGGGGACCCCGAACGAGTGGTCGGGTTCTCTGCCTCCGGGGGTGCCCCCTCCGCCTCGGAGCAACCGCCGCGCCGTACCGGAGCGTCCTTCGGTGACCGAGTGGGACGGGGTGGTCGCGGCTGCCCCGGCCGGGCCGCCCGGCGGCGACCGCCCACGCCCTGCCCTACCGACCGCGGACCGCCTGGCCGCCGCTCTCGAGAAGAGCCGCTCCGCCGGCTCCCCGACCTCGTCCCCGCCACCGGTCGTCGTCCTGCCTCCCCCTCCGCAGGGGTTACGAGGCGTCCGAACGGTCTCGCCGCCGGCGTCGACCTCGCTCCCCTCGACGCCCCCTTCCGCTCGGCCTCGCGCGTCGTACGCTTCGGCCGAGCAGCCGAGCCCGGCGGTGCCCCTTCGCGGACGGCGTTGGCAGCCGGAGACCGGGGAGCTTAAGCCGTGGGAGCCGCACACCGGACCGGCGGCGCCGCCGCTACCGCCGCCCTCGGCTAGCGCGCGTTCTCCGCCGCCTCCCTCTCCTGCCGCCGTCCTGCCCGCACTCACGACCCCTTCCCCGCCAACGCCGCCCGCTCCGGCGCCCACGGTCCCAGCGAACCGTCCCTCGGCAGGATCGGCCCGGATGGCGGGACCTTTGCGTCAGCCTCTGCACCGCCCGATGGCCAGCCCCAGCGGGAGTCCGACGAGCGCTTCGTGGCCCGGTCCCCCGGCGCCGGTCGCGGCTCCGGCTGCGGCGGTCCCGGCGCCGGCGCCACCGCCCGCCGCCGCGCGACCCGCACTTCCACGGCCGACGCAGCCGCTGCTTCCGCCCTCGATCGCCCCCCCTCCGACGGCCGCCCCACCCCTCCCGGGGGAGCGCCCGCCGCCCCCGAGCGGACCGTCGCCGAGGGCCCGCAGCCGGGCCTGGAAGTGTCCGAACTGCAGCCTCGTGAATGCGCCCTGGTCCCCGCGGTGCACCCGGTGCCAGGCGGCGGCTCCCGCCCAACCCTAGGACCGGTCGTGGCCCGGGCCGCTGCCCACCGCGGGGGCCCGCCGGCGGTCGTGCGCCAAGAAGCGGGTTCCGTTTCGG
>JASHYB010000093.1 GCA_030043255.1 Thermoplasmata archaeon
GGAACTCCTCCCGCCGGGTCAGGCGCGCGGCGACCGCCGCCAGGATCGGGTCCCAGCGCATCAGCCGCGCGAAGGTCCTCAGGAACGTCAGGTAGCGTCCGTCGTAGCCCCGCACGTGGCCGAGCTCGTGCGCCACCACCGCCTCCCACTCCTCCTCCGAGAGCAGGCCGAGGAGCCGGTCGGAGACGAGGATCACCTCCTCACGACGCCAGGCGGGCCTCAACGTGGGGAACAGGAGCGTGAAGGTGTAGGCGTCCGGCCGGTCGGACGGATAGGCGAGCAGGCGGACCGGCACCTCCGGCCGGGGCAGACGCGGGGGCCAGCGCACTGGCCGCGGGGACATCAGCCGCAGCAGCCCCCGGCCGACCGCCTGGCAGAGCAGGAAGGCGAGCAGGAACAGCCCGAACGCGCCGGCGGCGCCGATCTCCCACGCGCCGGCCGCCCGGCTCGAGAGCAGCAGTCCCGGTGCCCGTGCCAGGTGCACCAAGGAGGCGAGGCCACCCTGCGCGAGGAACCAGACCAGGACGGTGGTCGCGAGCAGCGACCAGCCGGCGACCGCCATCACGGCGATCCGGTAGAGGGTCAGCGTCCGGGGCGGGTGCGCCGCCGGGGTCGACCCCGCTTCGGAGGCGCTCGGCAGGTCCATCGGCGGCGGGACCGTCAGTCGAGCCCGAGCCGGCGGCGGAGCGCTTTCTCCTCGCTCGGGTTCAACTTCGCGATCTCCTCGTTGAGGTGCACGACTCCGGCCGGGCCGAACATCGCGACGACGCCGCGCAGGAGGTTCCTGAGGTATTTCTGCTCCACCTCCGCGGGCCGGTAGACGTAGCGCTCGCCGCCCTGGCAGGCCTCACGGCGTCGCCGGACCAGCCCCTTCGCGTAGAGCCGTCCCAGGATCGTCGCCACGGTGGTGTAGGCGACGCGGATCCCGCGCCGCTCCAGCGCCTGGCGGACCGCGCGGGCCGGACCCTCTTCCAGCTCGCGGAGCGACAGCAGCACCTCCGTCTCGAGCGAGCCGAGCACGCCGGGGTCTCCGCGGACGATGGGGGTCGCGCCGCCTTAACAGGGAGGTCGCACGCGAACGGACGAGTACGAATTCTCCGGGTGGGCACGGGGTCGTCGGGGCCCCGGCGCACAACCATTAACTCGCGAGCGGGGGTTCGCGGCCGCCGTGGCCGCCCCGACCAGCATCCTGGACCTCATCGGTCGGACCCCGGTGGTGCCGCTCCGCCGCGTCACGGACGGCGCGCCGTACCGGGTGCTGGCCAAGCTCGAGTACCTGAACCCGGGAGGATCGGTCAAGGACCGCATCGGCCTCGCGATGATCGCCGAGGCGGAGCGGGACGGTCGCCTGCGAGCCGGGGGCACGCTGGTCGAGGCGAGCAGCGGCAACACCGGCGTCGGCCTCGCCCTCGCGTCCGCGGTCCGGGGCTACCACCTCGTCGTGGTGATCCCGGACAAGATGAGCTCGGAGAAGATCCGCCTCCTGCGGGCCTACGGCGCGCGGGTCGTCGTCACGCCCGCCGGCGTGCCCCCCGACCACCCGATGAGCCACTACTCGGTCGCGGCACGGCTGGCGAAGGAGATCCCCGGAGCGTACTATCCGAACCAGTACGTCAACCACGGGAACCCGGACGCGCACTACCGCACGACCGGTCCGGAGATCGACGAGCAGCTCGGTCGCGGGCCGGCCGCCGTCGTCGGCACCGTCGGCACCGGCGGGACGATGACCGGGATCGGCCGGTACTTCAAGGAGCATCGCCCGGAGGTGCGGATCGTGGCGGTCGACCCCGCGGGTTCGGTGCTCGCGGGCGCCTTCCGCACCGGCGCGCCCGGGACGGCGGTGCCCTACCTCGTCGAGGGGATCGGCGAGGACATGGTCCCGAAGACGATCGATTTCCGGGCCCTGGACGAGTTCGTCGAGGTGGGGGACCGGGAGTCGTTCCTGATGGCCCGCCGATTGGCGCGCGAGGAGGGCCTGTTCGTCGGGGGTTCGTCGGGCGCGGCGGTCGCGGGGGCGATGAAGTGGCTCGCCGGCCGACCGGTGCCGGAAGGGACGACGGTCCTCGTGATCCTCCCCGACTCCGGGGACCGCTACCTCTCCAAGTTCTACTCGGACGACTGGCTGCGCGAGAAGGGGATCCTGGACGCCGGCGCGACCGCCCGGGAGCTGCTCGGGCGCAAGACCGCGACCCCCGCGCTGGTCGCGGTCGAGCCCACGGTGGTCCTGCGGGAGGCCCTCGCGAAGCTGCGGGCCCAGTCGATCTCGCAGATGCCGGTCCTTCGGGGCCTCGAGAACCTCGGGACGGTCCAGGAGGACGAGATCCTCCGGCGGGGCCTGGAGGACGCCACGCTGCTCGACCGCTCCGTCGGCTACGCGCTCGGGCCCGCGCTGCCCGAGGTGCCGGCGACCGCGTCGATCGGCGAACTATTGCGCACCCTGCGCGAGGAGCGCGCGGTGCTGGTCCGCGACCCGGCCGGCCGCACCCCCCTCGGGGTCTTGACCCGGCACGACCTGGTCGGCTTCCTCTCCGACAGCGGAGGAGCGCATGAAGCGTAACACCCGGTTCGTCCACGACGCGCAGCCGCCCGACCCGAGCACCGGTGCCGTGAACCCCCCGATCTACCTCTCGAGCACCTTCCGGCAGTTCGCCCCGGAGCGGCACCAGGGCTACGTCTACGGCCGCAGCGGCAACCCGACGCGGGCCGTCCTCGAAGCGGCGCTCGCGTCGGTCGAGGAGGGAGCCAGCGGCCTCGCCTTCTCCAGCGGGCTCGGGGCGCTCACGACGCTCCTCGAGGCGTTCCCCAGCGGGAGCCGGATCGTCGCGGGGGACGACCTCTACGGCGGGACCTGGCGGCTCATGGATCACCACCGGCGCCAGTTCGGCGTACGGGCCGAGTTCGCCGACCTCGGCTCCGAGGAGGTCGCCGACCGGCTGCTCGCCGAGCCGGCCGACCTGGTCTACCTGGAGAGTCCTACGAACCCGCTGCTGAAGGTGGTCGACATCCGGTCGATCGCCCGCAAGGCGCATCGGGCCGGCGCGCTCGTCGCGGTCGACAACACCTTCGCCACCCCCGCGCTGCAGCGGCCGATCGAGCTCGGGGCCGACATCGTCCTCCACTCGACCACGAAGTACCTCAGCGGGCACTCCGACATCATCGGCGGAGCGCTGGTCCTGCGCGACCGTCGGCTGGCGAAGCGGTACGCCTGGCTGCAGAACGCCGTCGGGGCGGTGCCGAGCCCGTTCGACTGCTACCTGGTGATCCGGGGGCTGCGGACGCTGGGGCTTCGGATGCAGGCCCACGGCGAGGCGGCCCAGGCGGTCGCGCGGGCCTGCGAGCGCTCCCCCAAGGTCCGGCAGGTGTACTACCCCGGGCTCGCGTCGCACCCGCAGCATCGACTGGCGCGACGCCAGATGGACGGCTTCGGCGGGATCGTGAGCCTCGAGCTGCGCG
>JASHYB010000094.1 GCA_030043255.1 Thermoplasmata archaeon
TTCTTCGGGGTGCGTCTCAGCCCCGAGGAGGACGCTCGTCTCGAGAGCTATCGGACCGAACGCCGGCTCCCCAACCGTTCGGAGGCCGTTCGCGACCTCCTGCGCGGCGCGGGCGCCGCGGGGACGACCGCCGTAGAGCTGCCCGTCACGCGACGTCGCGAGCTGGAGCAGCTCGTCGAGGACGGCTACTTCTCGTCGGTCGCCGCCGCGCTGGAGCAGGCGCTCGAGGCCGGGCTCCGCGAGCTGATCGCGAACCACCGCGACGGCCTCGCCGAGCTCCACCGCCACGCGCGCGAGACGCGCGACCGCGGGGAGGGCCGTCGCCGGGCGGACCGAGAGGGTCGGGGGCTCCTCAGGCGCTAGCCCTCGGGGTTGGGGAACGGTTGCACATGGACGCCATGGGAATCGGCTGGAGCGAGCGGAGCGGATTCATCTGCCGACTGTGCCGTCAGGACGCCAAGCATAATGAGGTGCTCCACATCTCATTCTGCCCCGTCCACGGATTGAGCTCCCCTCTGGACGAGCTCCCCGGGCGGCCGGAGGCGAGAGCATCGCGCGTCTCTACACCCGTACGGGCGACCGGGGAACGACCGGTCTCAGCGGTGGCGCGCGGGTAACGAAGGACTCGCCCCGCATCCGGGCCTACGGCGCGTACGACGAGCTGGGCGCCTGGCTCGGGCTCGCGGTGCTCGAGCTGCCGGACAGCCTCGCGGAGGTGCGGACCGTCGTCCGCCGCCTCCAGGACGAGCTGTTCGTCGCCCAGGCCGAACTGGCCCGGGCGCCCCGCGCGCCCCGGCCGGAGCCGGCGATCGGCACGCGGCACGTCGAACGGCTGGAGCACGAGATCGACCGGTTCGACGCCCAGCACCCGCCGCTGACGAACTTCGTTCTCGCCGGAGGCTCGCGCGCCGCGGGCCTGCTGCACGTCGCCCGCACGGTCTCCCGACGGGCCGAGCGGGAGCTAGTGGCGCTGGACCGGGAGGAACCGGTGGATCCGACCCTGCTCGCCTGGGCAAACCGGCTCTCCGACCTGCTCTTTGCGCTGGCCCTCGCCGCCAACCACGCGCTCGGCGTGGCGGAGTCCGCGCCGCGCTACGACGTCTAGCCCCGGAGGCGGCGAAGGTGGAGGTCGGGGTCGTCGGCAAGCCGAACGTCGGCAAGTCGACGTTCTTCAACGCCCTGACCCTGCTTGACGTGCCCATGGCGCCGTACCCGTTCACGACGATCGAGCCGAACCGAGGGGTGGGCGCCGTGCGCGTGCCATGCCCGCATGTCGAGAAGGGGGCCCCGTGCACGCCCGGGAACGCGAAGTGCGTCGACGGCACGCGCTGGGTGCCGGTCAACCTCGTGGACGTTCCCGGGCTCGTCCCGGGCGCGCACGCGGGCAAGGGGCTCGGCCACAAGTTCCTGGATGACCTGCGGGCCGCCGACGGTTTCGTGCAGGTCGTCGACCTCAGCGGCGCGACCGACGAGGAGGGGCGTCCGGTGCCGGCGGGCTCCTCGGACCCGTCGGTCGAGGTCTCCTGGCTCGAGGAGGAGCTGGTCGCCTGGGTGGCGGAGATCCTCGGACGAGGTTTCGAGCGGGACGCCCGCGGCAGCGAGCTGGACGGACGCAAGGTCGAGGATCTCCTGTCCGGTCGCCTCACCGGGCTCTCCATCTCCCCCGCCGCGATCGCCTCCGCGGTGCGGGCCAGCGGGATCGACGCGGAGCACCCGAGCCGGTGGACGGAGGACGAGCGGGTCGCTCTCGCTCGCGAGCTCCTCCGGACCGCCAAACCCCGCCTGGTCGCGGCGAACAAGTGCGACCGGGCGCGCCGGCAGGACGCCGAGGCGCTCGCGCTCAAGCTCGCGGACCTCCCGGTCGTCCCGACCGCGGCGGACGCGGAGCTCACGCTCCGCCGGGCCGCGCGGGCCGGCCTGATCGCCTACCGACCGGGCGACAGCGCCTTCCGTCCCGCGGACGACGGCAAGCTCAACGCGGCCCAGACCGCCGCGCTGGAGGGAATCCGCAAGCTGCTCGCCGACTGGGGATCGACCGGGGTCCAGCAGGCCCTGGAGGCGATGGTCTTCGACCGGCTCCGCCGGGTCGTGGTGTTCCCCGTCGAGGACGAACAGCACTGGACCGACTCCCGGGGCCGCGTGCTGCCGGACGCCTTCCTCGTCCCGGCCGGCACCGCCGTGCGCCAGGTCGCCTACCGGGTGCACTCCGATCTCGGCGAGAAGTTCGTGCGGGCGATCGACGGGCGGACCCACCGCGCGCTCGCTGCCGACCACCCCGTGGAGGCCGGCGCGGTGCTGCGGTTCGTCGCCCGCCGCTAGGTCGCCGGGTCCGCACCGGTCGCCGCGACCCGTTCCACCCCGGCGGACGGCCGCACGGTGTAGGCCACCGCCCCGGCGCGGGCGAGCCGTCGCACCAGCTCGACCTCACGTCCGGGAACCGGGAGCGCCACGATCGACCCGCCGCGGCCGGCTCCCGTCAGCTTCGCGCCGAGGACCGCAGGGGCGGCGGCGTCCAGCAGCGCCTCGATCCGCGGGTGCGAGACCCCGACCTCGCGGAGCAGGCGCTGGTTGCGCCCGAGGAGCCGCCCGACCGCCTCCGGGTCCTCCCGCCGTACCGCGTCGATCCCGTCGCGGGCGACCCCGGCGAACTCCTCCAGGAGCGACCGGCCGTCCGGCTGCTCGAGGCGCACCGCGACGGCCTTGACCGCCTCCGCCGTCGAGCGCGGGAGCCCGCTGTAGGCGACGACCCACGCCCAGCCAGGGTCGGTGGCCCGCCGGACCTCCCAGCGCTCAGGGCCAGCGCGCACCGTCCAGAGCGGCTCGCCGCCCTCCGGACCGGCGTTGAGGGTCACGTAGCCGCCGGCGACGCTGGTCGACGTGTCGCCCGGACTGCCGACGCCCTGCGCGGCCCGCTCGACGTCGAAGCTCCGCTGCGCGAGCTCCGGGCGGTCGAGCGAACCGGCGGCGTCGCCGCGGAGCGCCAAGCTGAAGGCGGTGACGAACGCAGCCGAGGAACCGAGGCCGGCGGCCCGCGGGACCCGGCTGACCGACCGCACGTCCCAACCGGCCTCGAGGGCACCGGCGGCGGCGAGCGCCTCGTGGAAGTACCGGTTGGTCTCCAGCGCGCCAGGGTCGGCGTTCAGCTGCGTTCGCTCGGCGGTGCGGACGACGACCTGGGTCTCGAGGTCGATCGCGAGCACCAGCTCGGGGGCGCCCCGGACGACCGCGTGCTCCCCGAACAGGATGCATTTCCCGGGCGCCCGGGCGGAGGACGGGTACCGGGGCGGCGGGCCCGGCGCGGGGCCGATCACGTCCGACGCGCTCCGGCACGGACGACGCGCTTGCCCCGCGCCCGGGGGACGATCCGCTGTCGGGCTCCGGGGAACTCCCGAGCGTCCGGGAGCCCGAGCAGCTCGGCCAGCAGCACCGCGAGCGCCGCGACCTCGCTGTGGGGCTGGCTGCCGACCGAGACGTTGTAGGTCGCGGCACCGTACAGTCGGCCGGGCACCTTCGCCCCGCCGACGATCACCAGCAGCTCCCCGGCCCCGCGCAGGCGCGGCAGGACGCGGCCGAGCGGGAGGCCGTACATCGTCAGGTGGACGACCGGGCCCCGGGCGGCGCGCAGCACCTCTCCCCAGCTCGGGGTCCCTTCGACCTCGAACGCTCCGCCCCAGCGCTCGCGGACCCCCCGCAGGCTCTCGACGACGGCGGGGTCCGGCGGATGCAGGTACAGCCGCCGGGCCCCGAACGCCCGGGCGACCAGGGCGACGTGGGTGGTCAGCCGCGGGTCGCGCCCGGGCCGGTGGCCGACCCGCAGCACCTCGACCCGTGGCGCGCGGATTCGCCTAGGTCTCCGCGCGGAACCGCTCGATGCGGTGGCCACGGTACTCCAGCTTCTCCGAGCGCTTGACGAGCGCCTTCAGGCGCGTCGTGCTCATCTTCAGCTCCTCGGCGACGTCGGAGAAGAACCGGCCCTCGTCGCCGATCACCGCGACGATGCGCGACTCCAGCTTCTCGTACTCCTTCGGCGGCATCGTCGCGATGGCGAGCACCTCGCTCATCTCGGCGAGCGGGCTGGTCGTGTTGATGTTCACGGTGGAATAGTAGAAGTGGTAGCTCTTGTCCGGCTGCTTGCGGCCCTCGCGCGCGACCCAGCGGGTGTCGATCAGGCGCAACTTCTCGAACAGGGCGAGCGCCTTGCGGCCCTCCTCCCCGAACTCCCGGTCGATGTCCTCCAGCGTCAGCCATTCCTCGCCCAAGCGTTGGACGACCTTGAGGCGGAGCGGCGAGCCGACCGCGCGCAGGATCGGCACCAGGTCGCTGACGTCGTTGACGACCTTGATCCGGTGGACCGCCCCCGCCATGCGCGCCTACCCGCTCCCCGCGCCGGCGCGGACGGCGGCGAGCAGTCGGCGTCGGTAGACCCCGTAGCGGTCGGTGGCGTCAAAGCGCGCCGGGTGCGGGGTGCGCGTCGGCTGGCCGCAAATCGGGCAGAGCTCCCGGAGCGTGTAGCGCTCGCAGGCCCGGCAGACGTGCAGCACCGCGTCGGTCATGCCCGGACGAAGCTCCCGTCCCCGCCGGCGGCCTTGATGCTCCGCAGCGCCGCCTCGGTCGCCTTCTTGAGGGTCTCCTCCGCCTGCTTGTACTGCCCGGCCTGGACCCGGACCCGGTAGCGCGGCGCGCCGACGTACTGGACCTCGACCGCCTCCGGGTCGACCTTCTCGGCGGCCAGCAGCGCCGACTTGACGTGCTCGACCCCGTCCGGCTGCGGGTCGTGGATCTCCAGCGTGCCGAGGACGGTGACCTGCGGCGGCACGATGCTGTCGCGCGCGACCTTGAGGAAGGCGGTGACCCAGGCGGCCTTCTCGTTCTCCTTCTGGAACCGCTTCGGGTCGGCGCTCGCGACCTCGAAGGCGGCGAACAGCGAGCCGTAACGCTCGATGAGGCCCGGCCCGAACAGCTCGACCGCCTCGTCGGCGGTCTTGCCGAGCCCTTCCGCGACCTGGCCGGCGAGGCGCAGCGCCCGCTGCTCGTTCTTCCAGGCCTGGACCTTCTCGCGCCGCTGGTGGTCGTTGATGCGCTTGAGGGACAGATCGATCTGGCCCTTGGCCGGATCGATCCGCAGCACCCGCGCGACGATCTTCTGGCCCTCGCGGACGTGGTCGCGGATGTACTTGACCCAGCCCGCGGCGACCTCGGAGAGGTGGATGAACGCCTCGCGCTTGGCGTACTCGTCCAGCGTGACGAACGCCCCGAAGTTGCGGATCGAGGTGACCGTCCCGATGACGAGCTCGCCTTCCTCGGGATACTCCGGGCGCAGGGGCATCCGAACGACCGGTCCCTTCCCGCTCAGCCGCCGAGCGAGCGCACCAGCTCGCCCCGGAGCTTCGCCTGGCCGCCGGTCGGCGTCGCGACGGTCGCCCCGCAAACCGAGCAGCTCACGACCGTCGCCGGTCGGCTGAAGACGGTCTGCTCGGTCGAGCAGTCCGGGCACTTGACCACCCAGAACGGAGAGGGGGAACGCATCGACCGACCTCGGCCTAGTGCTTCTCGACGAGCTCCAGCGAGCTCGCCCGCCAGCTCGCCGGTTGCACGGTGTACTTGCACTTCTTGCAACGGTACTTCAGGTAGACCCGACGCACCGCCTTCGCGCGACCTTCCGGCTTGGGGCGCGGGAAGCCGCCGTAGCCTCGCGTGGCGCGCCGGAACCGGCGCTGGCCCCAGGCGAGCTCGGAGGCCGGACGCTTCTTGCCCTTCTCGACCTCGTGCTCGGTGTGCGTCTTGCACTTCGGGCAGTACGTCGAGACGACCTTAGGATAGTGCATCGGCCGTTCGGCAGCGTTGTTGGCTATATACGCTTGAGGCGGCCGCGAGAGCCTGCCGCACGGGTCCCCGGGGACCGGGGGGCTCAGGCCTTCGCCGCGAAGTAGACCTGGACCGAGGTCGGTCCGGCGTCGACCACCAACCGTGCGGGTGATCCCAAGATCCGGTAACCCTCGATCTTGCTCACGTGGTAGGCGTACTTACCGTTCGGGATGTAGAGGACGATCGGCTGACCGGCGCTGGCGTTCCCGCTCACGCCGTCGACCTTGACCGTCCAGGTCCCGGCACCGAGACCGGTCTCGACGAACGTGACGGCATACGGGTACTGGTACGTCACGGCGAGCGTCCGGCTCCCCGCGACCGTCAGCGAGAGGGGCGGGGTGACCCTCTTGTGCGCGTAGGCGATCTGGAAGGGGACCCCCGGCCAGCTCTCGGGCGTCACGGCGTAGCTGCCCGGCGTGAGATTGGCGAGCGACGCCGACGGGGACGTCGAGCATACCTGGCGGCCGTACAGGGTGAAGCACCACGGGATGAATCTCGGGAGCTCCGACTCCCGGACCGTAAGCGTGGCGGTCTTGCCGCGGACGAAAGAGACCGTTTCGACGACCGACGAGCCGGCCGCCACCAGGACTCCGCCCGGAGCCCGCCCCTGGACCCGGTAACCGGACGGTCCGCTGAGCAGGTACGAGACGTTCCCGGGCAGCTCGGGGACCGTCACCGAGCTGGTCGTGACCGTCAGCGTCACGCCGTTGAGCGCCAGCTGCCAGGGCGCGCCCGTCGGCAGGCCGGACTCGACGAACGTCACGTTCGTCACGTTGGTGTAGATCCCCACACCGACGATGCCCAGGCTCGACGCCCCCGACTGCTCCCAGAGGGCGGGGTTCAGCTGGAGTCCGATGTCCTGCGTGGTGCCGGGCACGCCGTACGCCGGCGCGTACACGTCGGTCTCAGCCATCGACACCGCGCTCACGGGGTAGCCGCCGGTCGTGGCCACGCCGAGGTAGAACGCCGCCCCCGCCGGCAACTCGAGGCTCGCCGTATCGTTCACGCCGGACCCCGCGTACGGATCCTGGACGGGCGAGGCTCCGAACACGTAGCTCGTGTTGGCCCCGTTCAGGATGCCGAAGACCGCGACGCTGACCTCGTTGGTCCAGCCCCCGTAGAACAGGCTGGTGGAGTAGGTCCCGGGCTGGAGCGACCCGAACGCGATGCCGGCGGTGCCGATCGAGGCGGCCACCGTCATCCCCGACGGCAGCGTTGGGGCCCCGTACGCCGCGCGACCTCCACCGATGGCCCAGGCGTAGAGGATGTGGGTGAGGCCGGCAGGGACCGTGAAGTTCAGCAGAACCGTCTGGTTGAAGCCCACGACGCCCGCGCCGGCCGTGTCGAGGAGCACGGGGCTCGGCCCGGTGGGGGCAGGAGCCGTTGTGTAGATCCCGACGCCGGAGATCGCGAGGTTCCCGGCGGCCGAGCTGGCGGCGATCACGCTGCTGCTCTGGTTGCCGATGACCTGGGTTGCGCCGACCATCTCCCAAGCCGGGGCCGACTCGGCCACGGTCGTCAGGGACCAGGAAGCGAGCGCGTACCCCCCGGTCCCCGCGACCCCCAGGTACTCGAGCCCGCCGGACGGGAGAGGGAGGTCCAAGGAGGCGTCGGCGGTACCCGGCGCGGGATTCGTCAGGTTGGTCGACCCGTACTGGAAGGTCGCGTTGGGGGCGAACATCAGGGCATAGACGCCGATGCTCAGGTCGTTCGTCCAGCCCGGGTAGTACAGGCTCGTGGTGTACGTCCCCGGTGCCAAGCTCCCCATCGCGACGCCGGTGGAGGTGGTGTTGGCCACCACGCTCATCCCGCTCGGCAGCGTCGGAAGTTGGTAGTCGCCGAGACCGGCGCCGATCGACCAGAAGTAGAACTCTTCGGAGGCGTTCGCCGGGACCGTGAAGTTCAGCGGGAAGTAGTAACCGCTGCCGCCCACCAAGCCGGCCTCGCCCGTCAGGAACTCGACCAGCGGCGGCAGCGTGGAGGTCGCCGTTTGCGCCCGGCTCGTCGTCAGCGCCGGGTCCGCCACCGCCCGGCGGGACGGCGGCGCCGCGCCGCTCCAGCCCGCACTGGCGAACGCCACCGCGACAACCACCACGACGGCCGCGACGGCCAGCGGACCCGCGCACCCCGACCGTGGGTCGGACATCCCGGGCGCCGGCGGGCACGCCTCGGAAGGTAATGAGCGCTGTTACCCCGTGCCGGACCGTGCCGACAGGGCGCGGTAAGCCGCTCGACGATCGCCGGCCCGGCAAGGCCTCCGTCGGGGAGGCAGGGCGCCCGGGACGTGACCTCCGCCGGCCGCCTACGCAGGGTTTTAATAGGGAAGCCTTTTCGGCGCCGAGCGCTCCTCCGAGAGGAAACTCGATGCCCGATCGTCCTGCCACCGAGGTCGTCGCCGAGGCCCTGGAGAAGGCCCCGGCCCGCAAGTTCACCGAGGCGGTCGAGCTGTCGGTCAACCTGAAAGACCTCGACCTCTCCGTGCCCAAGAACCGCCTCGAAGAGGAGGTGCCGCTGCCCAGCGGCCGGGGGCGAGCGGCGAAGGTCGCCGTGATCGGCTCCCCCGAGCTGCTGCAGAAGGTCCGCCAGGTCGCCGACGTCGTCGTCTCGGGCCAGGAGCTCGACGAGTTCGCGAAGGGGGCGAAGAAGTCCGTCAACGGCATCGATTTCTTCCTCGCGGAGGCGCCGCTCATGCCGACGATCGGTAAGCGGCTCGGGGTCGTGCTCGGTCCGCGCGGCAAGATGCCGAAGCCGGTGGCGCCGGGCTCCGACCCGACGAATCTGATCCGCTCGCTGCAACGGTCGGTGCGCATCCGCTCGAAGGGCAACCGGACGTTCCACGCGGCGGTCGGCACCCGCTCCATGAAGCCGGAGGAGATCGCCAAGAACGTCGACGCCGTGCTCGCGCGCATCACCGGCAAGCTCGAGCGGGGCCGCTCGAACATCGAGTCGGTCTACGTGAAGACGACGATGGGGCCGGCGATCCGGCTCTGGTAGGTCCGTAGGGGAGGTTCTCGATGCCCGGCCGCGGGGAGGTCCGTCCGGAGAAGGTCGCGCGCGTACACGCGCTCGCCCAGAGCGTGCTGGCGAAGCCGGTGACGGCGCTCGTCGGCGTGCGGGGGGTCCCCGCGTCCGCGCTGCAGTCGATGCGGCGCGAGCTGCGGAACCGCGGCCACCCGATCCAGATCGCGACCAACTCTGCCCTGCGCCACGCGCTCGGCGACGCCGCCAAGCAGCGCCCCGCGCTCGCCCCGCTCCTGGAGCGGGTGCAGGACCAGACGGCGCTCCTGACGGCGGAGGGTAACCCGTTCGCGATCTTCGACGAGTTCGCGCGCACCCGCTCGCCGACCCCGGCCCGGGGCGGCGAGGTCGCCCCGAGGGACATCGTCGTCCCCGCGGGAACGACCAGCTTCAAGCCGGGACCGATCGTCGGCGAGCTGCAGCACGCCGGCTTTCCCGCGGCGATCGAGAAGGGCAAGGTGGTCCTGAAGAAGGACACGACGATCGTCCGGGCCGGCCAGACGATCTCCCGCGAGGTCGCCGGGATGCTGACCCGGCTCGACATCAAGCCGCTCGAGGTCGGGCTCGCGGTCCGCGGGCTCGTGGACGGCGAGACGTTCTACGCCCCGGAGGTCCTCGCGGTCGACCTCGAGGCCCAGCGTCAGGAGTTCGGGCGCGCGGCCCGACGGGCGCTCGGCGTCGCGGTGGAGCTCGGCTACCTCACGCCGGCGAGCCTGCCGCTCCTGGTCCAGCGGGCGCACCGGCGGGCGCTGGCCGTCGCGGTCGCCGCCGGCTTTCCGACCCCCGAGACGATCGAACCGCTGTTCGTGCAGGCGATGAAGGAGGCGGCCGCCCTCGGCCGCGCCGTCTCGGGCTGAGGGAGCGGGTCTTCGATAGAACACCAAAGAGGAGAACGACGATGGAGTACGTGTATGGCGCCCTGCTGCTGAACGCCGCCCAGAAGCCGATCGACGAGAAGGGCCTCGGTGGGGTCCTCACGGCCGCCGGCGTCGCGCCGGAGCCGGCGCGGCTCAAGGCGCTGCTCGCCTCGCTCGAGGGGGTCAACCTCGCCGAGCTGATCGCCAAGGCCGAAACGTTCGCCGCCCCCTCCGCCGCGGCCGCGCCGTCCGACAAGAAGGAAGGCAAGGCCGAGAAGAAGGAAGAGGAGAAGAAGGAGGAGAAGGGCGTCAGCGAGGAAGAGGCCGCCGAGGGGCTGTCGGCGCTCTTCGGCTGAGCGGGCTTCCCCGTCCGTCGTCCTCCGATGCCCCTGGGCGGCGCGCTCCGTCGCCCGGGGGCCCTGCGCGCACGGTCGCCCCGTCGTTCGCGGCAGGGCGTGAGCACCGTCCTGGTCGCGACGGTCCTGGCGCTGGCCGGGGCGGCCGTCGTCCTGGGGCTGATCTTCACCGGCGTGCTGAAGGTCCCCGGCGCCGCGCCGTCGCACGGTCCGTTCGACGTGGTGTTCACCGAGAGCGGGCTCCCGAAGGGGACCTCCTGGTCGGTGGCGCTCCACGGCGTCCCGGAGAGTTCGAGCACCTCCAAGATCACCTTCGCGGAGGACGACGGCACCTACCCGTTCTCGACGAGCGCGCCCGGCTACGGCGGCACCCCGGCGAGCGGCTCCGTGACCGTCAACGGCGCCGCCGTGAACGTCCCGGTGAAGTTCGCGGCGGTCTAGCGCGCGGCCCGACCGAGCACGATCGAGGACCCGGCGCGGTCGTTCCGGGCCCGCTCCGCTTATCTCCCGTCCGCCGGTGGCTACGTCGTGAGGCCGGCGTAGGCCCTCCCCAGCGATGCCGGCACGGGAGAACTGCGGCGTCGTCGGGGTGTCGCTCCAGGGCAAGGGAGCGGCCCCCTACCTGTTCCGGGGGCTCCGCGCGCTGCAGCATCGGGGGCAGGAGTCGGCCGGGATCGCCACCTCCAGCCACGGGACCCTGTACCTGCGCAAGGGGATGGGCCTGGTCCACGAGGTGTTCGGCCAGGAGCTGCTCGACACCCTGCGCGGGCCCGTCGGGGTCGGCCACGTCCGCTACTCGACCACGGGCTCGAGCGAACTGGAGAACGCCCAGCCGATCGTCGTCAAGGTCCGGGACCAGGACGCGGCGATCGCCCACAACGGCGACATCGTGAACTTCGAACGGATCCGCCGCCGCCTGCAGGCCCACGGCGTCGAGCTCCTCGGCAACGCCGACACGGAGACGATGGCGCAGCTGATCGCCCTGGAGTACGGCCGCACCCGTGAGCTGGACGCGGCGATCCGGCGGGCCTCGACGGAGCTAATCGGCGGCTACGCGGTCGTGCTGCTCGTCGGCTCGCGCGTCTACGCCTTCCGCGACCCGCTCGGCATCCGTCCGCTGGTGCTCGGGACCGTCGACGGCGGCGCGGCGGTCGCCAGCGAGTCGGTCGCGCTGGAGCTGATGGGCGGCAAGACCGTCCGCGACCTCGAACCGGGGGAGGTGGTCGTCCT
>JASHYB010000095.1 GCA_030043255.1 Thermoplasmata archaeon
CCGGTCGGCTCCCGGCGCTGGGGGCACGACCCCGGCCGCCCCGGCCGCGCCCGCCGGCCCCCCCGAGGAGGACATCCGGCTCGTGATGGAGCAGGCGAACGTCCCCCGCGAGGAGGCGATCGAGGCGCTGGAGGCGACCGGCGGCGCCCCGGCCGAAGCGATCCTGCGGATCATGACGCGCGACGCGCGGTGAGCGAGCCCACCGGTCCGATCGCGCGCGAGTGCGTCGAGGGCTACCTGTTCGCGCGCCGACCGCTCCGGCTCCTCCTGCTCCGCCGGCCCCCGGCGCGGGGGTCGATCTGGGCGCCGGTCAGCGGCAGGGTCGAGCCGACGGACACTGACCTCGAGGCGGCGGTCCGTCGGGAGGTCCGCGAGGAGACCGGTCTCACCGAGCCGCGTCGGGTCTTTGCCCTCGACTGGCACGTGCCGTTCCGGGCCGACAACGGCGAGACCTGGCGCCTGCACGCCTACGGCCTCGAAGTGGACGGTCCCTTCTCGCCGCAGCTCAGCGAGGAGCACGTCCAGTTCGACTGGTTGGCCGTGGAGGCCGCGATCGCCCGGCTCCACTACCCGGACAACCAGGAGGCGGTCCGCCGGCTCGCCAGCCGCCTGGACGCCGAGCCCCCAAGCTCTTAGCGGGCCTCGCCGGTGTTGCCTCGATGACCCGCACAACGGCCCCGGTGCCGGCCTCCGAACGTTCCGCCCGGGTGGTCGCGAACGTGGGTCCGGAGCTGTTCCGGGCGGTCCGGGCCGAGCGGCCGCGCCGGATCGTCCTGCAGGTGCCGGCGGGTCTCGTGCGGAACGCGGCGGAGCTCGCCGCTCGGCTGCGCGAGGAGCTGGGCGTACCGGTGGATCTGGCGAGCCGGGCCTGCTTCGGGGCCTGCGACCCGCCCACCTCCGACGAGGCGCCGCGCGCGGACGTGGCCGTCGTGCTCGGGCACGCGCCGATCCCGAACGTGCCGGACGTCCGGAGCACCTTCTATGTCGAGATGCGGGACGACGCTGGTGACCCCCGGTCCCTCGCCGCCACGGTGGCGGCCGGCGGAGTTCCGAAGCGGCTCGGCCTGGTCGCCTCGGTCCAGCATCTCGACCTGCTCGACCCGCTGGCGGCCGCGCTCCGGGAGCACGGCTTCGACCCGCAGGTCGGGCGCGGGGACCGCCGCCTCGCCTACGCCGGTCAGGCGCTGGGCTGCAACTACACCGGGGCCGAGGAGGTCAGCGAACGGGTCGACGCGTTCCTGTTCGTCGGCACCGGCCGGTTCCACCCGATCGGCCTCGCGTTCGCCGTTGGGCAGCCGGTCTGGTCGATCGACCCCCGCCGCGGCGAGCTGGAGCCGCCGATCGACCGCGCCGCTCTGGTCCGCCGGCGCCAGCTGCTCGTCGCCTCCGTGCGGGAGGCCCGGCGCTGGGGGATCCTGGTCTCGACGTTCGTCGGGCAGAACCGCTCCCCCACCGCCCTCGCTCTGCAGGCGCGGGCCCGCGCCCACGGCCGGGAGGCGGAGATCCTCCTCGCGCACCGGATCGACCCGGCCGACCTGCTCGGGCGCGACCTGGATGCCTTCGTCAACACCGCCTGCCCGCGGATCTCGCTGGACGACTCGGCGAACTACCCGAAGCCGGTGCTGACGCCGCCCGAGTTCCTGATGGCGCTCGGGGAGCTGCCGCTCCAGCCGTACCGGTTCGACACGTACCACTGAGCCGGCCCCGGCCGGCGGGCGGCCGCGCGCGCTAGCGCTCGGCCTCCGCCAGGAACAGCTCGTGCAACCGCCAGTCCCCGGAGAGCTCCGGGTGGAAGGCCAGTCCCCAGACCCTTCCGTGACGGACGCCCACGACCTCGGCGCCCCGACGGGCGAACGCGGTCGCCTTCGGGCCGACCGAGAGGATCCGGGGGGCTCGGATGAAGACCCCCGGGAACGGCGGGCCGGGGAGGCCGTCGACCTCGACCGGGCCCTCGAACGACTCCCGCTGCGCGCCGTAGTCGTTGCGACGGACCCGGACGTCCAGCGCCCCGAACGTCGGGGGGTTCGGCCCGCTCGGGCCCGGCTCGAGCTGACGGGCGAGCAGGATGAGCCCCGCGCAGGTCGCCAGGACCGGCATCCCCTCCTCCAGGCGCCGGGCGAGCGGGCGCCAGAGCCCGCTCTCCTGGAGGAGCCGGGCGATCGTCGTCGACTCCCCGCCGGGGAGGAACAGCGCGTCGACCTCGGCGAGCTCCTCGGGCCGTCCGACCGGCACCGGCGCCCGGCCCGGCCGCAGCGCGGCGAGGGCGCGCAGGTGCTCCGGGACGTCCCCCTGGAGCGCGAGGACCCCGACTTTCATCCGGGGGAGCGATGGAGCTCGTCGACGATCTCCTTCGCGCGGTCGAGACGGATCTTGCCCTCGCGGATCATCTGCGCGACGACCCGGTCGACCTCCTCCGGTTTCGCGCCCGCGCTCGCCGCGTAGTTCCGGGCGTGCAGCTCCATGTGCCCGCGCTGGATCCCCTCGGTGGCGAGCGCCCGGAGCGCGGCGAAGTTCTGGGCGAGGCCGACGGCGGCGAGCACCTCGCCGAGCTCACGGGCGGACTTCACGCCCAGGACCTTCACGAGCGCGCGCGCGGTCGGGTGGACCGCGGTCGCCCCGCCGACCAGGCCCACGGCCACCGGCAGCTCGATCGAGCCGACGAGGTTCCCGTCCCGGTCCTTCTCGTAGGTGGTGAGCGGGCGGATCACCGAGCCGTCGCCGGCCGCCAGCCAGGCGGCGTA
>JASHYB010000096.1 GCA_030043255.1 Thermoplasmata archaeon
CGGAACCGCCAGCGCAGATAGTAGGCGCCGGCCGCGAGGTTCACCGCCGTCGGCACGAGCAGGTAGCGGAGGAACGTCGCCACCGGCGCGCGCAGGCCGGAGGCGGCCGAGACGAGCAGGTTCTGCGGGTTGCCGAACGGGGTCAGCGCGCTGCCGACCGTCACGGCGAAGGCGAGCGTGAGCAGGAGCGGACGGGCCGGCACCCCGATCCGCCGGGCGACGACGAGCAGCACCGGCACGCCGATGACGACGAGCGCGTCGTTGACGAGGAACGCGGAGACGATCCCGAACCCGAGGAAGACGACCAGGGGCAGTTCCTCGGCGCGCGGGGCCAGGCCGACCAGCCAGCGCGCGAGGTGCTCGAGCGCCCCCGCGTCCTGCAGCGCGCGGGCGAACAGGAACAGCGACAGGAGGAACACCAGGACCGACGCCGAACCGGCGATCGCCTCGGCCGCCGGCAGCGGGCCGAGGAGCCCGGTCGCGACCGTCGCGATCCCGCCGATCGCGAACAGCGCCCAGACCGGGGGCCCGCGGCCGAGCAGCTGGCGGACCAGGACCGCGCCGAAGACCCCGGAGAAGACGACGAGCGCGAGGAGGATCGTGGGGAGGCCCCCCGCACGGCACCGCCCGCCCGGTATTCAAGCCGCATGGACCGGAACGTTGAAGGGGCCCGGCCCGCCGCCGGGAGGCGTGCGCGCCCCGGCCAGCGTCCGCGTCGATCCGAGCGGTCGCGTGCTCGCCCTGTCGGCCGCCTGGTTCTCGGACGGGGCCCGCCGTCGCGCCGAGGCCCGCCGGGGGCGTCGGTGCGTCGAGTGCGGCCGGGCCCTGCCGTCGGCCCGCACCCCCTACTGCTCACGGCGGTGCCGGTGGAAGTTCCACGGGCACTACTTCTGGGACTCCGCACGGTCGTACGTGCTGCTGCGCGACCGGTACACCTGCCAGGCCTGCGGGCGCCGTCGGCGGGCCCGGGAGCTGGAGGTCGACCACGTCGTGGAGATCGCCCGGGGCGGGGCGGCGCTCGAGTACGGGAACCTGCGGACCGTCTGCCGTCCCTGCCACCGGGAGAAGACGGTGCAGTTCCTGAGGGGCGGTCCCGGGGCTCCCGGACCCGACGGGAACCCGCCGGCGCGCCAGGTTCCCTCGGACGGAGCGCCGGCGCCGACCTAAGGAGTATATAGGCGAGGTCGGCTGGCGTCGGCCCTCCATGGCCCTAGGGAGATTCTCGAGGCTCTCCCGCCTCGCGGTCGCCGTCCTGCTGGCGGGGACCGCGGTCGCGGCGGGCCTGGCGGCCGGGGTCGGCTCGCCGGGCCCTGCCTTGCACGCCGGCGCGCCGGCCGCAGCGACCGCCCGACCGGCGGACGACGCCAGGACGCACGCGGCCCGGTCCGCAGCGGTCCGCTCGGCCCCCGCGGCCTCCCGCACGCCGCGACCGGCGGAACCGACCCCCGCGCAGGCGCTGGACGTCGACCGGGAGGGGCCGCGGGTCTTCCCGCCGAACCCGAACCTTCCGAAGACCGCGCCGGGGGCCTCCTCCGCGATGAGCCCGTACGTCGTCGCGCCGGCCCCGATGGGGATCTCGGACTTCGGGGTCGGCGCGAACGGCAACTACAGCTACAGCACCTCCAGCTTCGAAGGGTTCCTGAACGTCACGTCGTTCGGCGCGTTCTCCCCGACCAACGTCACCAACCTGAGCACCCCGTCGCCGGACTGGGTCGCCCTGCAGCTGGACGCGGTCGCGGTGAACGTCAGCACGCCGCCGGCGAGCGCGAGCCCCACGGCCACCTTCTGGGTGGAGAACGTCGTGCAGCTCAACGGCACCACGGCGCAGCTGGAGGACAACGTCTGGAACTTCTCGGTCCCGGGCGCCCTGATGCCCATGTCCTCGCTCTCCGGCAAGCTGGGCTCGATCCTCGGGCCGCAGGAGGTCTACGCCGCGGTCGGCCCGACGTTCGCGGTCACCTATCCCCTGTCGATCGCGCTCTACGACAACATCAGCACCGTCGGCGTGCACACGGAGGTGCAGTTCGGCTACGACATCGCCGGCAAGGGCCGCACGTACGACACCGTCACCTTCAACGGGACCGCGTCGGCCTCCTCGCCGTCCCAGTTCCGGGTCGACGGGGGGAGCCTGAACCCGTACGGCTCGTACTACGACACCGAGTTCGTCCTAGGCGGGGACGGCTACGGCTCGAACGCGAACCTCCAGGGCCTGAGCGCGAACGTCTCCCTCCTGCGCTGGAACGCCACCGCCGGCGCGTACGACGCGGTGCCCGCGGCGTTCGACTTCGGGGTCGACACCTCGGAGACGCTGCTGGGGGCGGCGGTCAGCTACAGCGGCACGACCGAACGGCTGAGCAGCGGTCCGTCGTTCCTGGACGGGCTCTGGGGGACCGACGGTCCCGTCGCGGCCCGGCTCGCGCCGTTCGCCCCGTCCGGCGCGCTGGAGATCCGGATCACGGTCGAGCCGGCGTACGCCTTCCTCTTCGCGACGAACGCGACGCTCGCGACGGACCCGTTGCGGGAGGCCGAGTACTCGTACGCCCCGACCACCGAGGCGGGGGTCCTCACCACGTACCTTCCGTCCCCCGCCGGGGCGGCCGACGACTACGTCTTCGCGGCGTGGGCGGACGGCTACGCCAGCGCCAACGTCACCGTCGGCGCGAGCACCCCCGAGCCGGTCGCGCTCACGCTGGCGAGCTCCCCCGGGACGGTCGACGCACCGGTCTACCTGCGCGGCAGCGCGCAGGCGACGGCCTTCGGCGCGGCGAAGGTCGCGCAGACCGGTTACTCCGCCGCGAAGAGCACGCTCTGGCTCAACGCCAGCTCCGCCGACCTGGTCGCTCCGTTCCTGCGGACCAACGAGGTGAACTACCCGACCTTCGAGCTGCTCGCAACGCTGCGGCTGAACACCTCGGTCGTGACGAACGGCTTCACGCTCGCCTCGGGCGTCCGCAACTACACCACGAGCGACGGCCGGATCGTGCCGCTGGTCAACTGGACCCAGGGGTACTTCTTCTTCTACGGCGACGGCCGGTTCACCGTCGAGAACACCACGATCCAGGGCAACGTGAGCCTCGCCTACGCGGTGTCGCTGACGACGCCGTACGGGAGCCCGCCGTCGACCGTCGAG
>JASHYB010000009.1 GCA_030043255.1 Thermoplasmata archaeon
ACCGTGGAGGCGTACCCCGAGGACTACACCGGTGAGCGGACCTCGAACTCCTTCCTCTGCAGCGGGACCCTCGGGATGTTCGAGAAGACGGGCTTCCGCAAGGCCCGCAAGATCGCCCTGCGCCGGTGGGTGGTCGTTCAGCGGGTCGCCCCAAGCCGGGCGACGCGGAGCCGCCGGGGGGCTCGGCCCGCGGGAGCATCGTAGCGGGTCCGCTGGGCGGGTACCGCCCCGAACGCCCGATCAACCCTCCGGCGTCATCAGGCCGAGCGCGAACGCCGCGCGGAGGACGCCGATGTGCGTGAACGCCTGCGGGTAGTTGCCCAGCAGCTGCCGGGACTCCGGGTCGTACTCCTCCGAGAAGAGCAACAGCGGACCGGCGACATCCAGCAGCGCGCGCCAGTGCTCCAGCGCACGCTCGGGGTTCCCGCTCTTCGCGAGCGACTCCACCAGCCAGAACGAACAGAGGAGGAACGAGCCCTCCGGACCGCTGAGCCCGTCGTCGCCCTCGTAGCGCCGGACGAACGGACCCCGCCCGAGGGTCCCTTCGACCGCGGCGATAGTCCCGAGAACCCGGGGGTCGGTGGACGGGAGGAACCCGTCGAGGCCAATGCGCAGGGCGCTGGCGTCGAGCTGGCGCTGGTCGAAGGCCTGGACGAACGAGCCGCGCCGGTCGTCGTACCCCCGCGACAGGATGGTCGCGCGGATCTCCTCGGCGACCCGGCTCCAGCGGTCCACCGGCTCGGTCTTGCCGAACTCCCGGGCCAGCTGGATCGCACGGTCGAGCGCGACCCAGCACATCAGCTTGGAGTGCACGTGGTGCGCCGGGGCCGAGCGCACCTCCCACATCCCGCTGTCCGGCAGCGACCAGAGCACCGTGACCCGCTCGGCGAGGCGCTCGATCGTCGGCCAGCGGTCCCGCACGAACGCCGGGTCGAGCCGCCCGAGCAGCAGCGCGGAGTCCAGGATCTCGCCGTAGATGTCGAGCTGGCGCTGTCCGGCGGCCGCGTTGCCGACCCGGACGGGCCGGGACCCCCGATAGCCCTCGAGGTGCGGGAGCTCGCCCTCGGCCGGCGGGCTGCCGCCGTCCACGGTGTAGACCGTCCGCAGCTCCTCGCCCTCCTTCAGCTGGGCCGCCCGGTCGAACGCCCACGCGACGTACGCGCGGGCCTCGCTGAGGTGGCCGAGCAGCAGGAACACCTGCGCGGTGAACGCCGCGTCCCGGATCCAGACGTAGCGATAGTCCCAGTTCCGCGGCCCCCCCGGCCACTCGGGCAGGGAGGCCGTCGGCGCGGCCACGAAGACGCCGGAATCGGCGTACGACAGCATCTTGAGGACCAGCTCCGAACGTTCGACCCAGGGCTGCCAGCGCGCCGCCACGCGCCGCAGCGGCGCGTCCGGCGGGGAGACCCAGCCGCGCCAGTAGGCGTCCGTCACGGCGAGCAGGGCCGAGGGGGACGGCTCGGGCGACGGGGCCTCGCCCCAGCGGAGCTGGACGAACACCGGCGCGCCCGGCTGGACGGTGCCGGTCGAGCGCGCCGACGGGCCGTCGTCCCGCCAGGGCCACGGGCTCGTGCACGTCAACCGGGAGGACCCGCCCCGGGCGACCGCCAGCCCGTCGCGGAGCTCCCAGGACGGCGGCTGCCGTCCGTAGTCGAAGCGGGGGTCGGCCTCGATCGCCACCTCGACGGCCGCACCCCGGGCGAGCAGTCGGCGCACGATCCGCGGCTCTCCGCCGATCGCGGACCCCGGAGGGCCCATCGGCATGAAATCGGTCACGGTGAGCGTGACCCCCCGCCGGAGCTCGAAGAACGTGGCGAGCAGGTTCGTCCCCCCGACGTACTGCTGGTGCGACACGCCGGGCTCCGTCGGGGCCAGGCGATGCGAGCCGCCGGCCCGGCGGTCGAGCAGCCGGGCGAACACGCTGGGGCTGTCGAACCTCGGGAAGCAGGCCCAGTCGATCGACCCGTGGCGCGAGACCAGCGCGCCGGTCGACTCGTTGCCGATCAGCCCGTAGTCCGGGAGCGCCGGCCAGACCTCGCCGGACGTCGGCGCCGCAGCCGTCCTCGACCCGTGGGGCGCCGCGCTCGGAGAGGCGTTCATGGTCTCGTGGCTCGAGCTGCGGTCCGCCGCACGGGCCCTACCGGCGGACCCCGCGCACCTGCTCGAGCACCTCGGAGAGCCGCTTGTTCGCCTCCGCCAGGATCGCGTCCCGGTCCTCCGGGCGTCGGATCATCAGCGTCAGCGCCAGACTGGTCGACTGCTCCGCCCGCGCCTTGGTGGTCAACAGCGGCGGGAACCTCGGGTCCAGGCGTGTGCGGAGCTTGGCGAGCGACTTGCGCAAGGCGCTCTCGAACGTCGCCAGGTCGACGTTGGCCCCGATCGTCACGGGGAGCGTGACCTCCTTCCAGGCCTGCGGGGTGGTGTTCACGACCACGTCCCGCACCATCGCGACGTTCGGGACGGAGACGAGCTGGTCCTGCTCGGAGAGCAGGACCGTCGCCATGGCGTTGATCTCGATGACCCGGCCCGCGAAGCCCTGGACCTGGACGCTGTCGCCGAGCTTGACCGGCGTGTAGATGTCGGAAAAGTACTTTGCCCCGTAGTTGCCGAGCGGTTCGCGCAGCGCCACGATCACTGCCGCGCCGAGGAGCGCGATCACGACCAGGATGATCGCGGGGTTGAGGCCCAGCGCCTGCAGGGTCAGGGTGCCGCCGATCACGCCGATGCCGGCCGCGCAGAGCCGGCGGCCGGCCGTGGCCATCTGCGGGCTGCTCAGCCGGAGGAGGCGGCCCACGAGCGAGCTCACGAGCCAGGCGAGCAGCACGGTAGCGGTGACGACGACGGCCGCGGGCACGTAGGGGGTCACGGCGGTCGTCAGCAGCCCGAGCAGCGACACCTACGCCTCCGTGAACCGGGCGAGCATCGAGCGCTCCGCCGCCTCGGCGGCGGCCAGCGAGCACTGCTCGGCGGTGCGGCGGCCGTTGCGCACGAGGCGGGCGCGGAGGCGGCCGGTGCGATCGTCGAGCAGCTGGCGCAGCTTGCGCGTGAGCGCGCCCGGCTCGTCGGGGTCGAACAGGAGCCCGTTGTCGCCGTCCCGCACGAGCTCGGCGATGCCCGCGCGCTCCGTGACGATGACGGGACGGCCGTGCAGCCAGCTCTCGACCGCGACCAGCCCGAACCCTTCGCGGACCGACGGCAGGATCGTGAACCGGCAGCGCTCGTACAGGCAATCCAGGTCGGCCTGCGCGAGGTGGCCGGTGAACAGCACCCGGCTGCCGAGCCCCGAGCGCCGTACCAGCTCCTCCAGGTGGGCCCGCCAGGTCCCGGACTTTGACAGGCCGAGCCCGGCGCTCGAGCCGGAGAAGCTACCGTTGCCGACCACGACCAGCCGCAGGTCCGGGTAGCGGTCCGCGATCTCCGCGAACGCGGCGATCGCACGGTCCTGGCCCTTGGTCGGGTCCATCCGGCCGACGAGCAGCGTCACCTCGTCGGTCG
>JASHYB010000097.1 GCA_030043255.1 Thermoplasmata archaeon
GCCCAGACGGTGCCGATCGATTCCGAGGTCGGCGAGCTGGTCCGCGAGGACGACCGGCTGCAGACCGAGCGCAAGGCCTCCGACGACACGATCGCGCTGCTGGAGAAGATCGGCTTCTATCCGGACCGGCTCGACCTGCTGCGCGCGCGCAGCGTGCTCGCCTTCTACGGCGAAGGCTCCGACGAGGCGGTCGCGCGGCTGCGCACGGCGCTGGGCGGCGGCGCGGACGCGACGTTCCTGCTCGGCCCGCCCGGCGAGCCGGCACGGTTCCTGCTGGTCGGTCGCTCCTCCGCGGGCGAGCTGCTGTCGACCACCGCCCAGCGGGAGGGGATCCGCCTCACCGCGCTGCCGGAACTCGCCGGCACCGTCGCCGAGGAGCTGGAGCGGCTGCGGGCCCGGCGCGAGGCGATCGCCCCGCGGCGCGCCCAGATCCACGAGCGCCTCACGGAGATCTCCCGGCAGTGGTACCCGAGCGTCGCGGCGATCGTCGAGGCGCTGGAGGTCGAGAACCGCAAGGCGGAGGTGCTGAGCCGGCTGGGCGCGAGCTCGCAGACCTTCGCGCTGGAGGCCTGGGTGCCGCAGCGCGACGTCGCGCGCTTCCGCTCGGTCGTCGAGGCGGCGACCGAGGGCCGGGTGCACTTCACCAGCATCCCGACCACCGAGGAGCCGCCGACGATGATGTCCAACCCGCGGGGGGTCCGGCGGTTCGAGTTCTTCGTCCGGTTCTACTCGCTGCCGCAGGCGACCGAGTGGGACCCGACGCTCGTCTTCTCGATCGTCTTCCCGATCTTCTTCGGCTTCATGCTCGGCGACTGGGGCTACGGCCTCGTCATCCTGCTGATCTCGCTCTGGATGATCCGCGGCTTCCCCGGAGCGCAGCACCTGCCGAAGTTCGGCCGGGAGTTCGTCAAGCGGATCATGGGCCCGAAAGGGATGCAGCAGCTCGCCTGGGCGCTGCTCCCCGGCTGCGCCATCGCGATCGGGCTCGGCCTGTACGCGGACGAGTTCTTCGGCTACCCGCTGCTGCACCGGCTGTTCGGCTACTCCAGCCCGCTGGTGCTGACCTCGTCGGTGCACTCGAGCGTCGGACAGCTGCTGCTGCTCGCCGGCTACATCGGGCTCGCGATGGTGACGCTCGGCTTCCTGTTCGGCGCGCTGAAGGAGTACTTCCACCACCACCGGCGCGGGGTGCTCGCGAAGGTCGGCGGCATCCTGTTCGCCTGGGGGGTCGCGTTCTTCGGCCTCGCGGTGATCCACCACGCCACGGCGATCGGGCCGAACCCGATCGTCCTCGTCTGGTACTCCTTCCTCGGGCTCGGGCTCGCCCTCCTGCTGGGCGGCGAGGGGATCCAGACCGGCATGATGGGGCTGATCGAGGTCGTCAGCCACATCCTGTCCTACACGCGGCTCGTCGGGATCCTGCTGGCGAGCGTCATCCTGGCGCTCGTCATCAACACGATCGCCGGCGGCCTGATCCACGGCGGGACGATCGTCGGGATCGTCGCCGCCCTCGTCATCCTGCTGGTCGGCCAGTCGTTCAACGTCATCCTCGGCGTCTTCGAGCCGGGGATCCAGGGGGCGCGGCTGATCTTCGTCGAGTACTTCTCCAAGTTCTACACCGGCAACGGCCGGCCGTTCCGCCCGTTCGGGGTGCCGCGGACCCACACCGTGCCCAGCGTGGACGAGCACGACCAGCTCGCCCCGATCCTCCGCGCCCCGGGCCCGTAGCGCCGGGGGCGCCGGGCCGCTACAGCGCGGGCGTGACCAGCAGCTGCTCCAGCCGCTCGTTCGGCAGGCCGTAGAGCTTGCCGAACGCCAGCCGTCGCAGGTCCCCGCGCTCGACCTCGGCGCGCAGCAGGTAGGCGAAGATCACCGCGAGCGACAGCGGGTAGGTCCGCAGGCGCTTGAGCTCGTTCGCCAGCCGGTCCCGCTCCAGCGCCGACTCGTAGCCGGTGAGGTTCGCCGACGCGCGGAACTCCTCGGTCCCGCCGCCGATCGACGGGAACCGCTCGGCGAGGCGGTCCGCCAGCTCCGGGACCCCGCGGGCACTGTACAGGTCGCTCGCGCTCTCGACGGCGATCGTGCCGCCGGGGATCCACCGGCCGAGGAGCTCGGGCAGCGGGAGCTCGGAGCGCTTGCCCTTGAGCAGGAGCAGCGCGTTGCGCACGTCGATCTCGCTGGCGAGCAGGCCGCGGACGACCCACTCGTCCCCCTGGAAGAACCGGGCCGCCGCCGGGACGTCCAGGTAGTACTGGCGGTCCAGCGCGGCGAGGATGGGGAAGATGTCGTGGGTCCGCTCGAACGCCTCCAGGTGCGGCAGCACCGTCGCGCCGTAACCGAACGGCGCCAGCGCGGTCACCACCGCCTCGACGCTCGGCTGGGCGAGCAGGAGGCGGAAGTCGTCCAGCGTCAGCACCCCCGCGTACAGGCCGGCCGGGATCTCGCGGCTGGAGACCAGGTGGTCCTCCGTCTCCGTCAGGGTGCGGCCCTGCGCCTTCGCGCTCAGGATCAGCTCGATGTTCTGGATGTCCCAGCGGCCGAGGTAGGCCGCGACGACCCGCCGCCCGGCGTACGGGGTCGCCTCGTAGGCGTGGCGGTTGCGGCGCACGAAGGTCCGGTTGATCGCGACCTCGAGCATCGAGCCGCCGGGATGGGTCGTGCGGGTCCGGGCGATGTCCTCGCCGTACGGGCTGCTCTCCAGCAGCTTCGCGAGGTCGATCGGGTCCTTCGCGGCCAGCAGCGAGCCGTAGGCCTCCTTGGGCAGGAACGCCGGGAACTCCGGCTGCAACCGTCCGAGCGCGCTGGCGTACGGGGAGCCGGCCATCGCTGCGGCCCTAGGCCAGCAGGCCGCGGACGGCGTCGGCGCGCTGGCGCAGCAGCTCGTCGAACGAGAGGTCGAGCCGGCGCCGGCCGTCCGGGGTCTCCGCGACCAGCCCGCCGAGGATCGCCCGGGGCGCGGGGTCGAAGGACTTGCCGGCCAGCCGCGCGAGCAGCGAGGCGTCCTCGGCCCGGCCGAACACGCGGACCGAC
>JASHYB010000098.1 GCA_030043255.1 Thermoplasmata archaeon
ACGGCGTACGTCACCACGCAGACCGCCAGACCAGCCACCGCACCGACCGTCACGAGGGCGAGTCCCGCCGCCGCGCTCGCGACGATCCCGACGACGATCTGCGACGAGATCAGCAGGCCGTTGGCGTCCGCGAGCCGGCCCGCGGGCAGCATCTGGGGAACGTACGCCTGCTGGGCGGGCTGGAAGAGGGTGGTGAGCCCGGCGGCGACACTGGCGGCCGCGAGGAGCGCCGCGAAGTGAAACCCGGTCAGGACGACGGACAGAACGAAGCCGCCTGTGGCCGCCGCGCGACCGAGGTCGCTGGCCACCATCAGGCCCCGCCGCTCGTACCGGTCGACGAAGACCCCGCCGGCGAGGCTGGTCAACGAGGCGGTGATCGTGGCGCCGACGCCCAGGTAGGCGATGTCGAACGCGGACCTCGTCTGCTCGTACACCAGCCAGGTTGCGCACAGGCCGCTGACCCCGACCCCACCGGCCGAGACGACGCTCGCGAGCAGCAGGCGTCCGAAACCCGGGGCCCGCAGGACTCGCGCCCAGCGGCCGCCGGGCTCGGGTTGCGGGGCAGGATTCATGGCCCCGACCGCTCTCGCCGGCGCAGGTCGGCCGGTGGCGTAGATCGCGGACGGCTCCTGCTCTCCCGGGACCGGAAACGCCTCCCAGGGTGGACCATCCACCGGCTCCGCGCCCCTGCCGAGCCAAGCCGCGTTAAGGGTTCTCGGGGCGCTCGCCCGGTCAGCGGACCGAGATCGCTACGGGCTCCATGGGCGAGGGGGCTGCGGCACCGTCCACTCGGCCGACACCGCACGGGCCCCGAGCCCGGTGAGCTCTGCCGGTGCCGTGGGCCCCGCGGACCGACGGTATCGGGGTAGCCGGCCAGACTACCGGGGAACGGCGGACCGGCGCCATCCGGTCCGTCCGGCGCGATGTCGTCCCTGAGGGTGGAGCCTGGGGAGGGCCTGTCGAACCCCGTTAAAAGCTGGCCCGCGCTGGGCCAAGCCGACGTAATGGTCGAAGGTTCTGGCGCGGCGCGGGCTGGTTCGGCCGCGGGGAGACCGAGCTGACCGTCCTGATCGTGAGTGCGGACATCGACCCGCACGTGCCGATGGTCGGGCGCGAGCTCGAACGTCGCGGCGCCAGCTGGGCCCTCTTGGACATGCGACGACTCGCTCGCGTGGGGGTCTCGCTGTCGCTCGACGCGAGGGGGCGCGTCAGCGGCTCCGTCCGTACCGGTCGGCAAACGACGCAGCTCCGGGACATCGAGTCGGTCTGGGCGCCCTCGCCGTTCCCGCTCGCCCTACGACGCGGGCTGACCCCCCTCTCCAAGGCGATCATCGAGTCCGAGTGGCTCTCGACGCTCCAGAACCTCTTCTTCCTCACCGCCGACCGGCTCTGGGTCAACCCGCTGGACGCCGAGGCCCGCATCGGTTCGAAGGTCGAGCAGCTACGAATCGCTCGACAGGTCGGCTTCGACATCCCGGCGACCCTGGTCACGACGGAGGCGAGCGACCTGCCCCCGTTCGCGGGCCGCTACCCCCAGGGCGTCGCCAACAAGCGGGTGGGCGAGCTCCGCGGGATCCTGGCCCTGCCGCGCCGGGTGCGTCACCGGGGGTTCTTCACCCGACGGCTGACGCTGGCGGACTTCACCCCGGACGTGCTGCGCCGGGTCGGCTACTGCCCCACCCAACTGCAGGAGTACGCGACCAAGTCGACCGAGTGGCGCGTCTACGTGGTCGGTAAGCGTGTCTTCGGGGCCGAGATTTTTTCCCAGCGAGAGAAGCAAACTGCCACCGACTGGCGCAAGTACCCCGTGCGAACCGGTACCGACGGCGCTCTGGAGCTGGACCCGACCCGCTGGCGGTGCCGTGCGCTGAAGCTTCCGGCGGGGTTCGCCGAGAAGTGCCGTCAGCTCGCCCGGCGGCTGCGCCTCAGTTACACAGCGATGGACTTCGTGAGGACCCCGGAGGGTCGGCTCGTCTTCCTGGAGGCGAACTTCGGGGGGGTCTTCGCGTGGATCGAGGACCTGACCCGCTTGCCGATCTCGGCGGCAATGGCGGAGCTGCTGGACGGCGGACGCCCCAACGCACGGAACTAAGGTAAGGCGGCCGGGACGGGGGGCGGTACCAGCCTAGCCCCGTCGGGTCGGAGGCCACGCTGCCTCCGGGGAGGCGCCGGGCTCGAGGTCCCGGCGAGTTTCTCGTTCCCGAGCCCGAGGAGGGACGCCGGCCCGCGTGCGAACCCTTAACACTCGACGTAGTAACGCTAGTACCGTTGCGCGGGGGGCCCGATACTTCAGCGTTCCCGGTCCCTGTTAAGTAGCGATTAGGGTTTGCAGGCGTGGGTAGCCACATGGCGCGACACACCCGCCGAGAGAGCGACAACGACGACAGCCGACCGCTGGTCCTGCTGTGGTCCGAGCCCGGTCGTGGTCGAGCGTCCCCGCACATGCGGATCACCTCGTTGGGTGACCTGTATGCCGGCGGCTGGGAAGGGGTCTACACCTACTAGCACGCAGGACCCCTCGTTCCCGTCCTCGCGGAACCCTTTCCTACCTTTCCCCAGCCTCAGGTGAGTCGTTGGCTCTGTTCGTGGAGGTTTTCCGGTTCCCGTGGGCCCGGACGGAGGCCCGACCTTCGGGAACCGCGTTCCTGCCGACAGGGTGGAGGCAGAGGGATCGGGTCCCCAGCCGCGGGGTCTGGCCCTCTCAGGCGACTGCCCGCGAGCCGCTGTGGACCAGGGCGATTCCTCAGGATCCTCGGGTCGCCTCCGCGGCGCCCCCACGGTGGGGATAAGGACCGCCGGCGGCTCGCGCAAACGTGGCGACGCCCGCTCCCGGCAGCGTCCTGTTCTTCGTAGGCGGCGATCCGGACCTCGCCGACGACCTCGCGAGCAAGCCGGCCACCGTCGGCGGGTTTGCCCGCATCTTCCTGCCCGCGTCGGTCGCCGGCTTCGTCAGCGACCCGCGGACCCAGCGCCCCGCGGAGAACTCCTGGCTCATTCCGACCAGCCAGGTGATGTGCGCGGAGCTCCTGGTGCGCGCCGCCGAGCGCACCCATCGGACGATCCAGATCGTCGACGTCAATCGGCCCGGGGAGGACCGGCCCCTCGTCGAGCGGTTCGTGCAGGCCTCGGACGTGCTGCCGATCGCCGTCCGCGCGGA
>JASHYB010000099.1 GCA_030043255.1 Thermoplasmata archaeon
TCCTCAACGCCGGTCCCGTCGTCGACCGATGCCACGACTCTGCTGCAGCAGATCGAGCGGAACACCTCCGAGACGGTCCGCTGGGTGAAGTACCTGGTCGTTGCGGTCGCGATCCTCGTCATCGTCACGGCGCTGCTGTTCGTCTAGGCGCGGAACGCCGCGACGTAGCGCGTGCTCGGCGGTGGCCGAGCTCCCGAACGAACGACCAGACGACGGGGGGATCCGAGGATGCCGGACCCGCAGGGAGGACCCTCGGCCGCCAAGCTCGGGTCTCGATAACCGTTCTCGCCCCGGGGTGAGATCCCCGACGTCCCCGGCCGGCCTCGCGCATCCCGCGTCGCGAAGGCTTACGGCCCGAGACGCATGGTGGCCGGGGGACGCTGAGTGTCCGCGAGCCCGTGGACCGTCCTGCGGAACCGACAGTTCCGGTGGTTCCTCGGTTCCTGGGTCGCGGCCAGCACCGGCTACTCGGTCTTCGCGATCTCGATCGTCTGGCTCGCTTTCCAGGCGACCGGCAGCTTCCTCGTCGTCGGGGCGGTCCTGGCCGTCGAGCGGGCCGCCTACTGCGTCACGTTCGTCGTGGCCCCCCTCGCCGATCGCGTGCGCAACCAGCGGACGATCTACGTCGTCTCCTATCCGATCCAGGCGGTCGCCGCCGCCGCGCTCGCCTACGGCGCGCTGACCCACACGCTGGGGCTCGCCGAGCTGTTCGGGCTGGTCCTCCTCCTCTCCCTGCTGTGGGACCTGAGCTGGGCGGCGGCGAACGCCGCGCCCGGCATCCTGCTCGGACCGGACCAGCAGTTCGCCGCGACGGGGGTCTCGGGCCTGCTCGGGGGAGCGAACACGATCGCCGGCTACGCCACCGGCGGTCTGCTGATCCTGCTGCTGGGCGCCGGCGGCGGGATGGCGCTCTACGCCGTCCTGCTCGTGGCCGGCACCGCCCTGGCGTTGCCGCTGCACATCGCCCCGCCGCCGCCCCGGCCGGAGTCGTTCACCACCAGCTTGCGGAACGGCTGGACCGCCCTGACGGAGGGGACTGGCCGGCCCCTGCTCCAGCTGGCGACCGTTGACGCGCTCCAAGGGTTCTTTTCCGCGGCCCCGATCGTTCTGCTCGCGCTCGTCGCCGTCCGGGTCTTCGGCGCCGAGGGCTTCGCCTACGCCAGCCTGTTCGTCGCGTACGTCGTCGGCGGGATTGCCGCCGGCCTACTCTTCGCCCGCTGGAACCCCCGGGGCCGGGTCGGAGCGCTGCTCGTCGGCTCGCTGTTCGCCGGCGCGGCCACGCTCGCGCTGGTCGCCGTCGAGCCGCCGGTCCTGGCCGTCGCCTCCGCGGCGTGGTTCTCCGTCGGCTTCGCTCAATCCGCCTACCAGGACGTCAAGTACGCCTTCCTGAGGGGCGCGGTGCCGGCCGACCGCCTCGCCCGCGTGATCTCGAACCTCTACACTTTCCCCGGGGTCGCCAGCACGATCGGCGTCCTGGTCGTCGGAGATCTGGCGGTCGGGGCGACGGTGCCGACGCTGACCGTCGAGGTTGCGCTCGGCCTGCTCGCGGCCGCGGTCGCCTCCGTGGCCCTGCCGAGGGTCCGCTCCCTGAGGTTCTAGGGGCCGGGAGGCGTCGGCCCACCGACCTCTTGTACCGCCCGCGGGCTCGCGGGCAGCTTGGGACCGGGCATGGCGGGCTGGAAGGGACGGGTGGCGGTCGTCACCGGGGCGACCAGCGGTCTGGGCCGCTGGGTGGCCCACGGGCTCGCCGAGCTAGGGGCGACGACGGTGGTGGTCGGTCGATCGCAGCCCCGGGCGGTCGCTGCGGCCGCCGAGATCTCCGGGGAGACCGGCAATCCGAACGTCTACCCGCTGCCGGTCACCGACCTCGCGCTCCGCTCGGAGGTCAACCGCCTCGCGGCAGTCCTGCTCGAGGGGTATCCGAGGATCCACCTCCTCGTGAACAACGCCGGGGCATACCATCGGTCCCGGGAGGTCACGGCGGAAGGGCTCGAGCGGACGTTCGCCCTGAACGTCCTCGCCCCCTTCCTGCTGACCAGCCGCCTGTTGCCCCGCTTGATCGAGAGCGCGCCGGCACGCGTCGTCATGGTCGCGTCCACCGCGCACCGGGGGCACGACGTCGACTTCAGCGACCTCCAGAGCTCCCGAAGCTACCACGGCTTCCAGGCGTACGGACAGTCCAAGCTGGAGCTGATCCTGCTCGCCCGGGAGTTCGCCCGCCGCCTCCACGACCACCCGGTGACCGTCAACGCGGTGCATCCCGGGTTCGTCGCCACCGGCTTCGGGCAGAACAACGGCGGAGGCGCACGAGCCGTTTTTCGGGTCGCCGAGTTCCTGTTCGGACGGAACGTGCGACGCGCGGCTCGCGACCTTGTCTTCGACGCGACCGACCCGAGCCTGGAGCACGTCACCGGCGCGTACCTCTCCAAGCGCCAGGTACGGTCGGGGTCGCGCCAGTCGGCCGACATGGTCGCGGCGCTGCGGCTGTTCGAGGCCTGCGAGCTCCTCAGCCGGGCGGACCGCTAGGCCGGTGCCCCGTCCGCCGGGGCTGCTCCGGCGTCACTCCTCGGCCGCGGGGCGGCCCTGTTCGGTCTCCGCGAACTTGTGCACGACGTCCACGAAGGTGGAGTGCGACCAGGTCAGCGGCGTGGCGCTGCGCGGCTCCCCGGAGCTCCGGTCGACCTGCTCCGGCAGGAGATGGGTCGGGGTCGCCCGAGCGACCGCCCACTCGATCAGCTCCCGGCCGCGCGCGCTGTCGCCGAGCCGCAGCCGGGCCTCCGCGAGCCACAGGGTGCAGACGATCCACGGGTTCTCCGGCCCGTAGTACGCGTCCCCTTCGTAGCGCGCGAGCCCGCCGACCGGCGCCGCCCAGAGCCGCCGCTCGACGGCGTCGACGATCGTCTTCGCGCGGGGATCGCTCCAGGGGAGCAGGCCGAGCTTCAGCGCGAGGAGCACGGAGGCGTCGAGCCGCTCGTCCCGGGGTTCGATCGACCGGACGAACCGACCCAGCTCCGGGTCCCAGAGGTGACGTACCGCCGCCTCGCGGACCTCGTCGGCCGCGGTACGCCAGGGGTGCGGGTCCTTGCCGATCTCCCCCGCGATGCGGGCCGCGCGCTCCAGGGCGTGGGCGACGGCGGCGGTCGAGTAGGCGTGCACCCCCATCCGCTCCTCCCAGAGGTCGAAGCTCGGCCTCGGCAGGTGGGTCCGGGGGTCGCGGAAGCCGCGCAGGAAGTTCGCCGCCCCCTTCACGAGGGGCCAGAGCGCCACCAGGACGTCCGGGTCCCCGCCCCGCTTGTAGTGGTGCCAGGCGGCGGCGACGACCGTCGCGGTCTGGTCGATCTGCAGGAACGGCGGCGGGTGCCAGGTGCTGCCGAGCGCCCCGTCCGGGAAGTGGCGGTGGAAAAACGAGCCGTCCGGGCTCTGGCAACGCTGGGCGAACTCGAGGAACTTGGCGGCCCCCTCGTAGAGCCCGGCCTCGTCCATCGCCTTCGCGACGTAGCCTCCGTCCCGCCACCAGCAGTAGTTGTAGGTGTCCCCGGCCGCCACGAGCGACCGGGTGTCCGGCGAGGCGACGATCGAGCCGTTGGCGCCGGAGACGTGGCGCATCAGCAGCACGCTCGCGCGATAGACCCCCTGGCCGAGCTCGCTCAGGCCCCGGGGGGGATGCGGGAGGCGCCGCTCGGCCCAGGACTCCCAGAACCTCTCCGATTCCCGGACGAAGCGGGTCGTGCCCCCCTGGCAGACGTAGTCGCGGACCTCGTGCACGGCGGGCAGGCTCTGCCCGGCGACGAGGAACAGGCGCAGCTCCGACTCGCCGCCGGCCGGCGGCTCGAGGTCCCACTGCATGACGCTGTCGGCGGCGCCGTGGGCGACCGGCCGTCCCTCCAGCCGGCCGTCCTCAGCGTCGACGTACGTCCCCCGGAGCCCCTTGAGCGTGTGCTCGCCGCAGACCGCCTTCGTGAACGGCGGGTCGGCGAAGAACTCGAAGTAGTAGCCGCGCTTGTAGTGGACCAGCGACGGGGTCTGCGGGTCGACGTAGGCGGTGTCCTGGTACATCGACTCGGCGATCTGGAAGGCGTGGTAGGCGAACAGGCGCAGCGGCCGCGCCGGCTCGGCATGGACCCGGATCGTGCGGACGATGAGGTCGTGGTTCGGATGGATGTGGTCGCGCAGAGTGAGGCGGACCCCCTCCCCGCTCCAGGTCGACTCCGGCAGGTGCCCGGCCCCGACGGGCCGCTGCTCGAGAGCGAAGCCGTTGCCGCGGCGCAGCCAGGAGAACTTGCCGGCCCGCACGTCGAAGAGGCCGAGCCGGGCCTCCCGCAGCTGCTGGAACTGGCCGGGGAACGGGTAGAAGAGCTCGTTCCAGTCCCCCTGCTCGTTCACGGTCAGCAGCAGCCGACCGTTCCCGGCGACCAGGGTGATCATGGGGCAGGCACCTCCGCCGGCTCGGCGGAGATCCGGGGGAGCATCGGACCGACACCGGGAAGGCGGGCGCCCTTAACGGTTCGGTTCGAACGGCGACCGACCGGTGGCGGGCGCGCCCTCGATCGAGCTCGGGCGAGAGAGCCTTGCGGCCCGCACCGGACCGGGTCCGCGTCTGGGTCGTCGCCGGGCCCGACCGCCGTTCCACCGCGGGGCGCCGGAGGGAGCCGGAGCTGCGGCCCTCGTCCGAGGGTTCAGTGCGGGTGGTGGTGGCCGGTGCGGCCGCCGGCGACCGCCGGGGTGCCGAGGACGTACTCCCCGAAGGCGATGCCTTTCACCCCTCGGAGCTCCTCGGCGGCCTCGACTAGCTCGCCGCGCTTACCGGCGAGGCCCAGGATCTCCATGCAGGTCTCCCCGCCGAGGTGCACGTGGGAGGAGGAGCGGATGTGCCCGCCCCAGCGGTGCTCGGCGACGGTGAGCCGCCGCTGGACGTTCGGCAGGTCGTGCCGGTACAGCAGCATCACGCAGGCGACCGCGTCCGACGCCGGATCCGACAGCGTGTGCTCCGCGAGCTCCTTGCGGATGAGGGCCCGGATCGCCTCGGAGCGACTGGGGGAGCTCCGCTCGGCGACCCAGCGGTCGAGGAGCGCCAGCAGCGACGGCTCCAGCGAAACGCCGAGGCGGACCACGTACTCGTCGCCGCGCTTGGCCGGAGGGCTCCGCGTCACGGATCGGAACCAGCCCTCCGCCCAGATGGGGTTTCCGGACGACGGATTCGGAGAGGGGGGTCGGCGACGAGAGGGGCGAACGCCCCTTACTCCGGTAGGGCCGCCGGAGGGGGCGGCCCAAAGCCGATCTCCTCGTAGCGCTTCCAGCGGTAGATCGCCATGGCGATCAGCCAGCAGGCGATGAACAGGACGACGATGCCGATCCCGACGTAGCCCCAGACGTCGATCCCGTACGGCCCGGCGGCGTTGTTCAGCCAGTTCATCGTGGTCCAGAAGCCGAACGGCCCGCCGTTCCAGCCGAACTCCGCGGCGAGCACGCCCAGGACCTCGATCGTCCCGATGACGAACGCGACCAGGACGCTGATGACGGTCATCGTGAGGTTGTAGTACACCTTGCGGATCGGCTTCAGGAACGCCCAGCCGTAGGCGTAGCGCATCCCGATCCCGTCCGAAGTGTCGGTCAGGACCATGCCGCAGGTGAACATGAACGGCAAGACCATCACCATCCAGAGCGGGAAGCCGGCGGCCGCCGTCCCGACAGTGACGGTGATCGCGATCAGCGTGACCTCGGTCGCCGTGTCGAAGCCCAGGCCGAAGAGCACGCCGACCGGATAGATCTGCCAGGGCTCGTTGACGAACTTGAACAGGAAGCCGAAGTAGCGGTTCATGAACCCCCGGCTGCTCAGGCGCTCCTCGAGCGCCTGCTGGTCGAGCGTGCCCCGGCGCAGCTGGCGGAAGATCTGGTAGACCTCCCAAAAGATCAGCAGGTTGATCAGGGCGATGATGTAGAGGAAGCCGCCGGAGATCGCCGTGCCCAGGACCGCGCCGACCGACGCGAACGTCGGGTAGGAGCTGAGGATGAACCGGGCGGCGATGACCAGCCCGAAAAGCATCCCGCAGACGATGGTCGAATGGCCGAGCGAGAACCAGGTGCCGACGGTGTACGGGCGCTTGCCCTGCTGCAGCAGCTTGCGCGTCGTGTTGTCGATCGCGCAGATGTGGTCGGCGTCGACCCCGTGCCGGAGACCGAGCGTGTAGGCCAGGATCCCCAGCCCGACGAAGATGCCGAAGCTCCGGCCGACGTACCACGTCGCGGCGAACCCGAAGCCGGTCGCGACGACGATCGAGGCGTAGATCGCCCCCACCCGAAGCTTCTCGGCCGGCGTCAGGACCATCGGGCTCGCCGATCCGTCGGCCGTCGGCGCAGCGTCCGCTCCCGAGGACATCGCCCCCCGGAAGGAGGTCCCGACTTAAGGGTTATGTCGCTTCCGTAAATCGTAACACGGGTACCGATCGGCCCAGGACGGCCTCAGCGCAGGACCGGGACACCGAGCCGCTCGAGGGCGCGTCGGCGCAGGTCGGTCAGGGCGTTCATGTAGTTCGCGTAGGCGTCGTAAGGGCTCTCGTAGCTCGAGAAGTACTGGTGGACGCTCTGGTCCGCCCCGTGTCCGCTCACATACATGTAGTAGAAGTGGTCCGAGGTCAGCAGCTTACGCCAGTCGGTGAGGATGGCCGGATCGCCGGCCTGGCGCACCAGCACCCCGACCTTCTTGGCCGCCTCGAACGCCGAGCGCTGCAGGTCGTTCCCGAGCCAGGCACCGAGGTCCCGGTTCTGGTCGGCCCAGCTCATCGTGTAGGGGACCGAGAGCGGCGCCTGAGGCCGTAGCTCCGCCGCCTGCTCCACGGTCGCCCAGCCGAGCTGGCCGTGGCGTCGGACCTCCCGGGGGAGCGCGGACAGGAACTCCAGGATCCCGCTCGAGGCCGGATGGTGCTCGCCGAAGGTCTCGAAGTCCATGAACAGCCCCAGCACCTCACCGGGGGTCCCGGCGAGCCAGCGGGCGTACTTGTCCGCCGTGAGCGGGTACTCGTTCCAGCCGCGGGAGGAGAAGCGGAAGCCGACGTCGTCGCTCAGCGGATAGTGCCGGAGCAACAGATTCACGGTCGGGGCCGGGGCGGCGCAGTAGACCTCCGTGGGCCGCTGCCCGTGCAGTACGCCCTCCCATCCTTCCGCCAGCATCGCTCGGAACCGCTCCGCTTCGGCGAAGCGCGCCAGGTCGTCCGAGTAGGCGAGCTCGGTCATGCGCAGCACCGTGGGAGTCGCACCGAACTCCTCGCGCAGGAGCGTCCGGTGCAGGGCGACCTCCTCGGTCAGTTCCGGAGGAGGTACGAGGAAGGCCAACGAGTGGTAGTACGTCTCGGCGAGCAGCGCCACGCGACCGGTGCGGACCAGGGCCCGAAGCCGGTCCAGGACATCGGGGGCGGCCAGCCGCGCCTGCTCGACGAACGTCCCGGTGACCGACAGGCTGAGCCGGAAGTCGGCGTCCGACTCCAGCATCCCTCGCAGGCGGTCGAGCGCCGGCCGGTAGCATCGCTCCGCGATCCCGCGGAATAGGGTGAGGTTGCGCTCAAGGTCAAAGTACGAGCGTCCCGAGCCGAGGTCCAGAAAGCGGAAGCGGCCGAGCCGCCAGGGCTGATGCAGGTGGAGGTAGAGGACTATCTTCATCGTTCGACCTGTAAACAGCTAGGCGGTCGCCTCCCGCGTGGGGAGGCGAGAGAGGACCGGTTCATAGCCGAGCGGACAAGCCGGCATGGCAGCCGGGCGGGGACCACGGCATGCAACGGACGTGAGGCGGGTTCGTACGGTCGTCTTGGAGGGGCCGGGGCCTTTGGTCAACACCGAGCATGTAGGTCCTGCTTCAGGGTCCTTGCGTCCCGCTGCCTCCTCGTGAAGACCATTCCGGCCTCGACGAAGCAGAGGGGATTGAAACACGGCTCGGTGAGATAGAACGACGGTTCCCCCCACGGGCGCGTCGCTATCTCTCCCAGCGGGCTGGACGGGTCGCCGTGCAGCATCTCCGTGGACCCGGACTTCGGTTGACGAGCACACTGGTAGACGCCCTCGATTTCGGTCTTCGCGAAGTAGAGCCCTTCTGCTGGGAGCGGGCCGCTCTTCCGGGATGCCCTCGGACCGGTCCAGAAGCTCTAGGATCACGGGCCCGCATTCGAACTACACCCGCCCCGCGGCTGTTTCGCGCGCCCTGTCGGCCAAGCGACGCTCGTACACGACCCGCGAACTTCTCAGATCTTCCCCCACAGCTGGGTCCAGAAGAGACTAGGCGACTCGCGCTTCCGTGCCCACCCGCACTCAGCGGATACGAATGTTGGACCATACCCTCGAGCCCCCGGCCTTAGGACATCCCGAGCCGGAGTCTGCCCGCGGAACGGATCAGACCGTGGTCCGTTGTTCCCTGCTTTCGCTTGCCCAACACCGAAGACCCCGCGTTTGCCGCCTTTCGTTCCCATCTCGGCTGCACGAGGCCCCCATACCGCGGCAATTTCCACTCTCTGCTTCGCGGGCAGAATGGGCTCAGTTGTCTGTTTTCCACTGAAATGGCACCCGCCTCACATGCATCGCCCCATCATCCCTGTAGGTTCTCTGCTCACCCGTCCGGGATCAGAGCGCAAGATGATGTTCGATGCCACCGGCTCGGATCCGACCCGCCTCCAATCCGAGCCACGCGGGTGTCACACGACTTTGCGGACTTCAAACCAGGCTCGGTTGTTTGAGAGGGGAAGGGGTTTTCCGTCAGCAGAGCGCGTTGACAACTTTCACTAACTTGCGTGCTCCGGCGAGGTTCCACTCATGCCTTCCTCGCCTTCGACTTTCCCATTTGGCGACCTTCGCCACAGCGCTCTCATTCTCCCAGCAGCTCTGCGGCCCGGACGCCTCGATCAGCAGCCACCCCACCAGCTAGTTGCGAGCCAACTTCGGGTGCTTCTGGTACCTGGAGTGCCCGCTTGGTGGTTCGTCGCCACGAGGCTGACGCACGAGGAGAGCTTTGCCACGATGGACAGGCGATCAATCTGAGAGAGCTCGTGACGAGCCCGAACGCGGCAAACTCACCGATCCTCGGTATGGAATTCGGCAAATGAGCCTTCTTCAACGCGAGCAACGCCTTGCGGGTACTCCGATGCAGCGCGACGGCCGTGGTGTCGCAGAGCGGCCCCATCTCGCGGCCCGTTCAGCTTGGCTGAGATCGGGCGGCCGAAGCTCCGCACTCTCCCCCTTAGGGCCGAGGGTCCTTTCGTGCTATGAAAATTCCTTCCGTTGCAGGACCCCGCAGATCTGGGCGCGTCCCGACTGCTCGGCCTCTCGATAGACGCTCAGTTCCGAACAGTCTGGCGGGCCTCGCGGAATGCTTCGTCGGAACGAAGTCGATGGGCATCGCTTTCAGGTGCAGGGACATCACCTCGACGAGGTAATCGACGCGGACCGACTTCAAACTCGACTCGCTGTTCGGCCGCACCCGGCAGCGATGGACGAAGGTTACCCCGGCGTCGAGGGGGTCCGCAGGGTCGTGGACAGACTTTCAAACCTCTACCGTCTCGAAATCCACCTCAGAGGCGAGCAACTCGCGCAGGAAATGAGTCAGTTCAGCGTTGTCCGATCCGAGAAGGGTCTGCACCCCCCCACTTCCTCTCGCGCTCCACGACGGTCGCGACGATAGAGATCTTGTGCACATCGAGTCACACGAACAGCCTGCGCCAGGCGCGGCGCGTCCCAGGGACCGAGCGGTCGCGGGTCCGTTCAGACTCCGGCCCGCAATCGGGCGCTAAGAGACATCGAACCCCGTCCACTACAGTGATTCCCCACTGACCGGGCCCGAAGTCCCCTTCCCGCAGAACAAGCGCTGAATTGGCGGAGATTCAAGTCCGATGAGACTCGATGGCGCGGGGTCACTTCCGGGTTACTACCACCCTAACCCATCCCGAGTAAGTGGATGGCTCACTACTGACGTCCAACCGCTCAGAAGTCGCCCCTCTGATGATGGCATTAAATGCTTCTTCTGTCAGGAAGTGCATTGCCGGGAAGCGATCCCGGAGTATGAAGCGCGGACCTACGTTCTGGCCACTCCGTACGGTCCCTTCCCCTCGTTCGAGCGTCAAGGACCGCCGGGCTTCAGGCCACCTGATCGCGCGGTGTCGGTTGTTTGAGCATAGGAAGGTGATGCCATGCTTGTCGACAGTCACGAAGTTGTCGCCGGGCCCCGCCTGAGCGAAGAACACGGCCCCTGCCAGAATGAACAGCAAGGGGATTGCAAGGACAGCCGAGTCCTGCCCAGACCATCCGACAAGTCCCCGATGAGTCCAGAGGTACCCTAGGACCGAGTAGCCTGCTACCAAGACGAAGGCCATTGCCACCCCTGCACTAACTAGTCGACCCACGCGCCTTGCTCTGACCGGGGGCAGGTCGCGAAGGCTCCGAAGGTCATACTGGGCGCTCACCATGGATCCGGCAGGCTCGCATACGACGCTAGGCCGCAACTTCTTCGTCTTCGTTCGACCAAGACGCTTCTTCGCCAGGCCGCTCCGGGTGGGACACCTTCCTCTGCGGGGAGGCAGGCAAGAGCCCCGGAACCCCGGCCCTTCCCGACCGAGGCATTGCACAACAGTAGAAAAACTTCGCGAACCCCGTACATTCTGTGTTCTTCGTATCAGTGCCCGACCGATCCGACGCCACTAATCGCCCCTTAGGGAGCTGAAGGCTTCAAGGGCTCGGAATCCATCCAAGCTTCAGACGCAGTCCGGAACCGTACGGCCCCGAGGACTCCTGAGCTAGGTTGTTGAGAAGAGGATTGTGTCGAGACTCCGGGGCACGGTGGTCGTCTGCTGACAGCTCAGGCCCTACGGCTCGCCCCCTACTGCGGTACTCGCCTGCGTACGAGCGTACGAGACCAGCGCGATAGGGGCTCGTCGACTTGGAAACATCTCAGGCTCAGGACGGCGACCGGACGAGGTTCGCGCGCCTTTTCTGTCGTCCGCGCACGATCAGCGTTCCCTCCAGCACGACCAGTCCCACGAGCACCGCGACTCCCGCGACCAGCCCCGCGGTGATGCTCACGTTGGTCGGAGGTTGCCAGATCAGCTCGTGACCGTCCAGCCACGGCAGCCGGGCGGGCACGGTGCGCAACTGCAGGTAGAAGTACAGCGCGTCCTCCCCGCCGATGGACGACAGCAACCACACCCCGAACGGCAACGCCAGGGAGCGGTACGCAATGCCGAGGAGGAGCAGCATCCCGAACAGCGCGAGGTACCAGACCGCGTTGTAGGCGGCCCGTTCGGGGTAGAGGGGCCGGCCCTCGATGTCCATCTCGGTCCAGACGACCAGGGCGATCAGCCCGACCACGACCCGCTCGACAACCGCCAGGCGACCGCCCCCACCCCTCGGCTCGAGAAGGCCCAACGTCCGAGAATCTTCGCCGGCCATCGTTCTCCTCCGCGAGCGAGAGGCAGGGAAGCGTTTGCGGGGCGGAGCGTCGCCCGACCTCTGCTGGACCCGCAGCCCGGCGGAGAAGTCCGCCGCTCGCACCGCGGCTACTCGGTCCAGACCAGCTGGCGATCCGGGATCCCTAGGGTTTGCCCGAAGGCTTGCGCTTCCGCCCTGCGCACCAGGTCATCGCGGGGATAGCGGAAGTCCCTCCCGGGGTAGACGGCGAAGGTCTCCGCGGAGGAGGAGAAGTTCGCGTACCATCCACGCTCGAGAACGTCTGAGAGCGTCCGAGCCAGCTCCGCCCCGCTTGCTTCGTCGAGCTCGAACTCGATGGAGGACCACACGCGGGGAAATCCGGCCGCGACCTGCTGGGCCGACAGCTGCGGGCGACCCCGACCCACCGCCGAGACCACGAAGCGAAACCGGGATAGCGAGACGTCCTCGCGAAGGCTCTCGAGGATGGGGGTCCCCTTGAACACCGGCCGCGCCCCACCGGCACCGAGGCGGGGATCGGGATACCCGTTACTCCGCACGGGCCCGCGGGGACCGCTCGACCCGGTTGCGGCGGGCGGTCGAGATCGCCAACGATCATCCCCGGCTTGCCGCACGGTTCAGGGCGATCGCCTCCCGGTAGACCGCCGCGGTCTCCCGAGCTCGCTCCGGCCAACCCTCGCGCAGCGCCTCCCACCGGCCTTCGTCGCCCATCGCCCGATTGAGCGTAGGGTACTCGAGGAGCTCGACGATCCGGCTGGCGAACTCGTCGACGTCCCAAAAGTCGACCTGGAAGGTCCCGCGGCTGATCTCGGCGACGCCGCTGGTCCGCGAGAGGATGGTCGGTACCCCCGCGGCCATCGCCTCGAGTGCGGCGATCCCGAACGGTTCGACCACGCTCGGCAGCACGAAGACCGAGCTGCCCGCGAGCAGCACCTCCCGCTCCTCCTCCGAGACCTTCCCCAGGAACATCACCCGCTCGCCGATCCCGAGACGGGCGGCGAGCTCGACCAGCCGGGGGTACTCCGGACCCTCGCCGGCGACGACGAACAGCACGTCCGGGGCCGCTCCCGAGGCGCGGGCCGCCGCCCGCAGAAAGGTGTCGACACCCTTCATCGCCGCGAGTCGGCCCACGTAGAGCACGATCCGCTTGGTCGGATCGATCCGCTCGAGCCGGGGACCGGGTCGCACGGCGTTGTAGACGACCCGCACCTTCGAGGGAGGTGCGCGGTAGCGGTCAATCAGCTGCTGGCGCAGATGGCGGCTGACCGCGATCACCAGCGTCGCCGCGTCGATCCCGGCCTGCTCGCGTCCGACGATGTGCTCCCAGGGGTGCCCGAGGGAACGATCGTACTCCGTGGAGTGCACGGTCATCACCAGCGGTCGGCCCAGTCGCCTCGCCAGCGCCGCCGCCCCGAGCGTGCCGAACCAGTCGTGGACGTGGAGGACGTCGACCTCCTCCAGGTCGTTGAGCTGGGCGACCCAAGCGTTGTAACCGTCCATCGCGCTGGCGAACGGGCTCCCGGGCGCTCCCCCGGTCCAGTAGGCCGGCGGGTAGGCGATCGGCCGCCCCGGGCGGTGCTCGCCCGGGTGGCGGAAGCGCACCCGCTCCACCGGGGTGAACGGCCCGTCGAACGGGGTCAGGAAGCTGATGCGATGGCCTAGTCGAGTCAGCTCCTTGACGATCTCGTAGGAGTGGACCCCGAGCCCGCCGGTGTGGTTCGGTGGGAACTCCCAGCCGACCATCACGATGTGCAGGGCCCTCTCCGGGCCCGTTCGGCCCGGCGGCGACGGTACGGGTCGCTCCGACCGCTTCCGGGCCCCGGTCGCGAGATCGATCGGCTCGGTCGCCAGCCCAGCCGCGGGCCTCGCGTGTCGCACGACCGGTTTCCCCCGTCCCCGGCCGGCACCCCGCCCTCGGCGCCGGGCCGTCGACCGCCGGCGGGGGGCTCGCTGGGCTGCGGGGGCTGTCATCGCGACCGAGCTCCGCCACCGCGGCCCGGTCGCCACGCGGGCCGCCCTCTTCAAGGCGTTCCCGCGGCCGGAACGGGCGGCCCCGTTCGCACCTCGCGTCCTGCGAGCCGGGCCGCTTCGCCATATACCCCGCCGGTCGTCCGACCGCCGTGGCTGCCCAGAGCTGTGCCGGTTGCGGCGCTCCCCTCGCGGCCGGTTCGGCCTTCTGTACCTACTGCGGGCGTCCGGTCGCTGCCTCCGGCTCGACCGGGGGTGCGGGCACCCCGCTGCCGCCGCTCACGCCTCCGCCCCCGGTCCCGGCCGCGCCGGTCTGGGCGGGACCGCCACCGCGCCGGCGCTCTCGAGTGTTCCTGATCATCGTGGTCGTGATCGTCGTGATCGTGGTGGTGGGCGCGATCGGGGTCTACCTGCTGGAGAGCGCCCCGAACGTGGACGTCACCACGATCTACATCTACGCGCCGGACAACGTCTGCGGGTTGAACTCCAATCCGCAGGCCTACTACGGGTTCAACGCGACGCCCGGCAGCCCCCAGGCGATCGGGCTTGAGGTCGAGAACTTCAACACCAGCGCGTCGTGCACCGTCCGGGGGGTGCTGACGAACACGAGCGGTTTCGGCGTGACCGGGGCGAACCTGCCGCTCGTCATCCCGGCGAAGGGCAACGGGACCCTGAACTTCACGCTCGACCTGCCGAGCTCGTCGTTCAGCGGCTCGGTGAACCTGGTCTTCAGTTGAGCCGGGCGCCGGCCCGGTATCGGGCCCTGCCCCTAGAATCCGCTGAGCAGCTCGACGAGCGCCTCACGGGGCCGGGGCGCGAGCGCCACCGCACTGGCGACGAGAATGCCGTCGGCGCCCAGCTCGAGCGCGCGCCGTACGTCCGTCCGCCCTCGGATCCCGGCGCCGCAGAGCAGCCGGGTGGCCGGGCTGACGGACCGGACCGCTTCGACCGACCGGACGATCACTTCGGGCTTGGCGGTCGAGACCGCTCGGTCGCCGCCGATGAGTTCCGGAGGCTCGACCGCGACGTACGGCGGTCGCAGGCGGGCCAGCGAGCCGGCGACGCGCGCATCGCGCGCGCACACGACGGCGGTCAGCCCCGCGACGGCCAGCCGCGACGTGACGGCGCGGATCGCGACCCGGCTCAGCGGGTGCTCCGAATGGTTGACCAGGCTGCCCCGCACGCCGTCGGCGATGAGCGCGCCCACCGGCAGGAAGCCGGTCGTCGGGCCGGTGTCGACCGCGTCGACGTGCTGGGCCAGCACCGGCAGCGCCCCCAGCTGGGCCACCGACGCGAGGTCGGAGGCCGCGGGCGCGAGGGCGACGGCGACCCCCGCGGTGCGGCCGGCGTCCGCGAACTGGCGGGCGATTTCGAGCGCCCCCGCGCCCAGGACCGCCGGGAAGGTCTTCAGGTTCAGGACGAACAGCGGCGCGCCGAGCGAAGGGCCCTCAGTGGAGGGCGGCGGCCTTGGGTCGCTTGGGGCGGGAGCAGATCGCATACTCGTCCCCGTCGAAGAAGACCTCCCGGTCGGGGTGCTTGCGCTGGAGCTCCGAGATCCGGCTGAGGACGTCCTCGAGGGTCGTCGTCTCGTCATTCGGGTCGATCCTCAGGTGGACCGTCTTCTCGGCTCGATCGGGCGACGCGCCCGTTCCGGGCATGAGGCTCCGGAGGCGTGGGAGCGCCGAGGGGGGCTTAAGGGTTCGTTGGGCGGTCC
>JASHYB010000010.1 GCA_030043255.1 Thermoplasmata archaeon
GTGTTGACCACCTTGATCAGCGGGTTGATCGCCGGCCCGGCGGTGTCCTTGGTCGCGTCGCCGACGGTGTCGCCGACGACGGCCGCCTTGTGGGCCTCCGAGTGCTTGCCGCCGAAGTGGCCGCTCTCGATGTACTTCTTGCCGTTGTCCCAGGCCCCGCCGCCCACCGTCATCATGATGGCGAGCGGGAAGCCGGCCAGGATCACGCCGAGCAGCAGCCCCGCCAGCGCGAGCGGCCCGAGCAGGAACCCCACCGCCAGCGGCGCGGCGACCCCGATCACGGCCGGCACCGCGAGCTCCCGCATCGCCGTGATGGTGACCAGGTCGACGCACCGGCCGTACTCCGGCTTGCCCCGGCCTTCGAGGATCCCGGCGATCTCGCGGAACTGACGGCGGACCTCGAGGACGATCGCCTGGGCGGCGACCCCCACCGCGTTCATCAGGAAGGAGGTGAAGAAGAACGGCAGGATCGCGCCGATGATCAGACCGGCGACGACCAGCGGGCTGTCGACCGTCAGGTTCTGGGTGAAGCCGGTCCACGGCACGTTCGCGGCGTTCGCCGCAGCGAAGGTGTAGGCGGCGAACAGCGCCAGCGCAGCGAGGACCGCCGAGCCGATCGCGTAGCCCTTCGTGACCGCCTTGGTCGTGTTGCCGACCGCGTCCAGCGGGTCGGTCACGTCGCGAGCCTCCTTGGGGAGGTCGGCCATCTCGGCGATCCCGCCGGCGTTGTCGGTGATCGGGCCGAAGGCGTCGATCGAGATGATCATGCCGGTCACCGCGAGCATGCTGGCCGCCGCGAGGCCGATCCCGTAGAGGCCCAGGTAGGCATCCGGATAGACCCACCAGCCCTTCCAGCCGACGGCGAGGAAGCTCACGAGCGTCGCCGCCACGATGACGAGACCGGAAACGAAGACCGACTCGAGACCCACGGAGAGCCCGGTGATGACCGTGGGACCGGCGCCGGCTTGCGCCGACTCCGCGATGCGGTGGACCGGGGAGTACTTCGCGCTGGTGTAGTAGTCGGTCAGCAGCACGATGAAGACCATCACGAGCAGGCCGGCGACCGTCGCGACGAAGACGCCGACGTTGCCGTTCATCAGGTAGTGGTCCAGGAAGTAGAGCCCCACGACGCCCACCCCGGTCGTCGCGGCCAGCCCCTGGTAGAGCGCGCCCATGATCGAGCCGCCCGGCCGCATCCGCACGAACGCCGCGCCGACGAGCGTCGCGACGATCGCCCAGGCGCTGATCAGCAGCGGGTAGAGCGTCGCGTTCGGGAACCGGCCGAAGAAGTTCGGCACGTAGCCGTTCTGGCCGATCAGGTAGGCGAGCAGCATCGCGCTGACCGCCGTCACGACGTACGTCTCGAACAGGTCCGCCGCCATCCCGGCGCAGTCGCCGACGTTGTCCCCGACGTTGTCGGCGATGACCGCCGGGTTGCGCGGGTCGTCCTCGGGGATCCCGGCCTCGACCTTGCCGACGAGGTCGGCGCCGACGTCCGCGCCCTTGGTGTAGATGCCGCCGCCGACCCGGGCGAACAGGCTCATCAGGGAGGCGCCGAACAGCAGGCCGACCATCTCCAGGACGTCGCCGTGGAAGGCGTAGTAGAAGCCGACCAGCTCGAGCAGCGCGAGCCCGGCGACCGACAGGCCGGTGACGCTCCCGCCGCGGAACGCGTAGCTCATGGTCGCGGGCAGGTCCCCCGCGCGGGCCTTCGCCGCGGTGCGGACGTTCGCCCGGACGCTCACCAGCATGCCGACCGCCCCCGCGAGCGCGCTGCCGGCGGCGCCGAACAGGAAGCCGACGGCCAGGCGGGGGCCGTCGCCGGAGAGCCCGAACGCGACGGCGATGATGACCGCGAGCACTACGGCGACCGCGAAGACCGCGGTGTACTCGCGCCGGAGGAACGCGACGGCCCCCTCGCGGATCGCCGCGGCGATGGAGCGCATCTTCTCGTCCCCTTCGTCCTCCCGCAGGAGGAGCACGGTCTGGACCCCCGCGTAGGCGAGCGCGAGGATCGAGGCGAGCAGGATCAACAGTTCGAGCTGGCCGTCGGCAAGTCCCACTTCGAAAGCCCCCGGAACGGCGGGTTTCGACGGGGGTCGAGTAATAAGATTAACCCTGAACCGCGCTGACGGCCGCCGGCGCCGCGAACCGACGTGGACGGGCGGCTGGGGTACGGTCCCGAGGCGTCCGCGCCGCTCTGAGGGCTTCGTGACGGCCCCGCGGCCGCTGCCGGTCGCCCGGAGGGATTATCACACCCATTCGAGGTCGCACTGGCCGTGGCCAGCGCCGACTATTCCGAGCTGACGGATTCCGGCACCCGCCGGCTGCGGGTCTCCTGCAAGATCTGCGGGGTCTCCTTCGAGATCGCCCGCTTCCGCGAGCACCTGCGGGCGAACCATCATCTCGACTCTACCGCCGTCGAGTCCTCCTACCTCGCGGCGCTCATGACCGTCCGCCGGACGCGACGCAGCCGCATGTGAGCCTGTCGGACGGTTCAGGGCCGACTACGGTTCGTAGGCCCGCGACCGGACCTTTTCCAGCACGAGGGCGAGGAACTCCGCCCGGCTCATCGAGCGGTTGCCCTTGACGCCCCTGACCCGGACCGAGACCGTCCCGTCCGCGACCTCCCGCTCCCCGACGACCAGGATGTAGGGCACCCGCTCCAGCTCGGCCTCCCGGACCCGCTTCGGCAGCGTCGCGTCGCTGCCCCCGACCGCCGACCGCAGGCCGGCTGCCGCCAGTTCGGCGACGACCTGCCGTGCCGGCTCGGCCTGGGCGTCGGTCACCGGCAGGACCCGGACCTGCAGCGGCGCGAGCCACGGCGGCCAGCGTCCGGCAACATGCTCGGTCAGAACCCCGACGAAGCGCTCCCAGGTCCCCAGGATCGTGCGGTGGATCACGACCGGGGTGTGCAGCGCGCCGTCCGGGCCCTG
>JASHYB010000100.1 GCA_030043255.1 Thermoplasmata archaeon
CCCCAGCCCCGAGCCCGCCGCAGTCCAGCAGAGACTTTTTGGCCGGGACGCCTACCGCGACCGCGCGGGCACCCTGCTCGAAGGACGATGGACGCTCCGGAGGTCCGCTACGCCCGCAGTGGTGCCGTGCGGATCGCCTACGAAGTGTTCGGTGCCGGTCCGGTCGACCTGGTGTACGGCCGCACGGCGATCTCCCACCTCGAGCTGGTCTGGGAGGAACCGTCGGTCGCCGAGTACTTTCGCGAGCTCGCGACGGTGGCCCGAGTGATCCTGTGGGACAAGCGGGGGGTGGGCCTGTCGGATCGCGCCGTCGGAACCCCCACGCTCGAGGACCGGATGGACGATGTGCGGGCCGTCATGGACGCCGCAGGGAGCCAGAGGGCCGTCATCTTCGGCGCCACGGACACGGCCGCCATGGCGCTGCTCTTCGCCGCGACCTATCCGGAGCGTACGCTGGGCCTGATGCTGATCGAGCCCATCGTCCGGGGGGCCTGGGCCCCGGACTTCCCCTTCGCCCCCAAGCGCGAAGAGGTCGAAGCGTCGATCCGACGCTCGGACGAGGACTGGGGAACCCCGGCGCACATCCAGCGGCTGATCGAGACGGGAGCCCCGAGCCGGAAGGACGACCCGGAGTTCCAGCGCTGGTTCGGCCGCGTGATCCGTTTCGGGTCCTCGCCGTCCGCGGCGGCGGCGCTGGCCCGCATGAACCTCGCCATCGACGTGCGCTCCGCGCTCCCGGCGGTGCACGTCCCCACGCTCGTGCTGAAGTGTCCGGGGGACCGGACCATCCTCGAGGAGAACTCCGACTTCGTGGCCGAGAAGGTGGCGGGCGCCCAGCTCGTCTCGATTCCCGGGCAGGACCACTTCTTCTGGGCCAGTCCGGAGGCTCGCGCGGCATCGCTCCGGGCGCAGAAGGGGTTCCTGACCCACCTGCCGGCGAGATCGTCCGACGAGGACCGGGTGCTCAAGTCCGTGGTGTTCGCGGACATCGTGAGCTCGACCCGCCTGGCCTCGCAGCTGGGGGACAGCGGCTGGCGGAGGCTCCTCGACGCGTTCCTGGCGGTGTCCCGGTCCGACGCGCTCCGCCAGCGGGGTCGTGTGGTGAAGACGACGGGCGACGGCTTCCTCGCCACGTTCGACGGCCCCACGCGCGCGATCCGGTTCGCGCAGTCCGTCCGAGATCACGCGAAGGAGCAGGGGCTGGAGCTTCGCGCCGGCGTGCACACGGGCGAGTGCCTCGTCTCGGACGACGATGTGATCGGGATCGCGGTCCATCTCGCCTCCCGCATCTGCGACTCCGCCGGTGGGGGGGAGGTCGTGGCCTCCCGCACCGTACGCGACCTGTCGGTGGGCTCCGAGGTTCGCTTCGAGGAACGGGGCGTCAGCGAGTTCCCGGGCCTCGAGGGGAGCTGGGAGACCTTCCTCGTCCGCTCCGACTGAGCCTCCCTCGCCGCGTGACCCGGGCGTTCCCCCCTCCGAAGGGATCTCCTCTTGAGCCTGCTTCCCCCCGGAGGGCTCGGTCTTCTCCGAGGTTCGAAAGGTCCGAGTCGGAAACCGGACCTTCCGCGAGTCGGCACGCTGCCCACCGGGGTCCTTCAGACCCTCGAGTGGGAGGGGCCGAGCGCGAGCTGAACCGGCGCCGCGCGCTTCAGGTCAAGGCGACGCGATCGAAGGCCCTGAGCCGGCTCGTGAGGAGGACCCCGCCGCAGACGCCGATCAGGAAGACGAGGCCCGCGAGGGTGAACACGAGTTCGCTCGTCAGTCCGGACGCGGCGAGGAGCCTGACGAGGCCGGCGTAGGCTTCGGTGATCTGGGGCGTGGTAAGGTACCCCAGGAGCCAGGCCGCGAACACCGCCCCCGCGAGCACACAGGCCAGCCCTACGAAGAAGCGCAGGAGCAACCCCACGATCAATCCGAGGAGGAGGAGCATCCCGAGAGCGATAGCCCAGTCCTGCATCGACGAGCGCCCGTCCGGTCGGGAACGAGCTTCCAGTTCATTGGACTCCACCCAAGTATATGGACTCGTGCGAGAGTTATACGCCCCGGTCCCAGGAATCGTCTTCCGGACCGCGCGTGGGCGCCACCGCTTAAGGCCGGAGGCGACTACGGCTGACCGCAGGACGGTGGCCGGTCATGGTCTTCCTTAAGGACGAAGGCAGCACGTTCGATGCGCCGATCGACGTGGTTTGGAAGTACATCTTCGGGGGCGAAGGCCACGACGCCGCGCACAAGACCACCCGCAAGCCGACGTTCGAGAAGGTCTCGGACATCACGATCATCTACGGCTCGGAGCGGCTTCTGCGCGGCAAGTGGGCGCCGGACCGGATGCGCATCTCGATGTTCCCGCCGGTCGCGGTGGTCACCGAGTGGCTCGAGGGAGTCCTCGCGGGATCCAAGCTGATCTACGTCTACTCCCCGCAGGGAGAGAAGACGCGGATCGACGTCTACGGGGAGTTCACGTCCCAGACCCTTGGCCCCGAGGAAGTGGAAGCGGCCGCACGGGAGTTCCTGCAGTCAGAGTACGATGCCGATGCGCCCGCGATCCGGCAGCAGGCCGCCAAGCGCAGGTGAGTTCCTGAGCCGGTAGCCCGGCGGGCAGGGCTCGGGCGGCGGTTGCTCCGCCCAATATACTCGTACCGTCTGCGCGACAGCGGTGGGGTCACGACGGACGAAACGGTTCCCAAGGCGGTCGCGCTGTGGCTGGTGGCCGGCTGCGCTCTGGTCGCCGCGGTCGCCGGTCCGTTCGTCGCGGACCTCTCGACCACGACCCCTCCTACTCCGCAGGGTGTGCCCCAGTCGTACCTGAACTTCTACAGCGGTCCCCTGTTCATCATCTTCCTCTACGGCGCGCCGATCGCGGCGCTGGTCGCGGCGAGCGTCGCCTACGCCGGACTCGTGCTGCGTCGGCCCCGGGTCCTGGCCGTCGCGGGAGTGCTCGCGGGGCTGGTCGCAGCCTACCTCGTGGGCTGGGGCACCCAGGGCATCGCCGACTGGTGGGGGGGTCTCTCGCACGACACGAACCGCGTAGCGGCGATCGTCGCTGTCGTGGTATCGTTGCTGGTCGTGCCCTCGGTCGCCCTCTCGGCCAAGTTCCCGATCCTGCATGCGGCGGCATCGCGACGCGGGGTCGTGGCCGCCGTGCTGAGCCTCTCCGTGCTCTGCGGACTCTTTGTCGGTCTGCTGGTCGGGGGCGAAGCGGCGGCCCTGACCTCGCTCCAGTACACCTGCCCACCGGGCGCGAAGGTCTGCGACGGGTCCAACATCGAGTCGGCGTTGGCGGGCGGGGCGTTCTTGGGCATGTGGTTCGGCGGCGCCGCGGGCTTGCTGGTCGGAGCGATCGTCTGGGCGATCCCCCCGTGGTCCGTGCCGAGGCGACGTCTCGCCACGTCCGAGCCCCCGACGGACTGACCGGAACTCCGGCGAATCCGCTGTCTGCCGCGACCTGCGGTCCGTCGGCCGCTCCCGGTGCGATGGACCCGCTGCGGGGCCCGCTCACGGAGGGACGGAGCACGTCGCCCGCCCAGACTCCGGACACCGGTCTAGGCAGGGACGTCGCGTGAGGCTAGCGCAGCGGCGGCCTGGACCAACGGGTCGACGACCCGCTCCAGTTCAACGGTTCTATCGAAGAGGGCGACCAGCAGGGCACTACCACCGCTCGCCACGATGACCGCCCTCGAATCGGCGCCCTCGACGACGACGTGCTCGGGCCCCGATCGGCCGAGTTCCCGGAGCGCCGCCGTGGCCGCTCCCAGAACCGTCGCGCACATGACCCCGAAGGCCTCGACGCACTCGCACGTCGGCAGGTCGGCTCCCAGGACCCTGCCGTCGCGCGCGACGAGCGCGCTCCCCCACGCACCGAGGCGCTGGGCGATCGCCCCCACAACGGCGCCCGGGCTGGCGTTGACCATCACGGTCGTCGCCCCCTCAGGCCGGGGTGGGGACGAACCGGACGTGCGGATCGTCCGGCGTAGCTGCTGCGGTGACGACGAATCCGGGAAACGACGGGCGAACCCCGCGAACGATCAATCCCACGTCGTCATGGTGCAGGGCGAACTCCGCGTCCGCCATGCGCCGGACCCCCGCCGCGCACGGCAGCCCCGGCCCGAGCAGCCCGATCACCAGATTGCCCATGTGCCGGGCCCGCTTGACGCCGTAATACCACATTTTGAGGGCCTTCTCGGTACCCATCAGCGTGTCGAAGACCTCGAACGCGTGAAGCTCGATGTACGGGCGCTTGCGGTTGCCCTGGACCTCACGCTCGGCCGCCAGGATCTTCTGGATCGACGCCTTCTCCTTCAGCGGGTTGGCCTCGGCGTCCGTCATGCTGGCCACGTACGACAGCCCGCGGTCCTCTCCGACGTAGTCGACGACCCGCACTCGCGTATCGAACCGGCGGCGCGTGGCGAACCGGGTGAACCGGGCCCGAAAGTCGTGGGGGGAGTCGCGCGTCGGCAGGACGGCGAGGATGCCCCGGGACTGGTAGAGGAAGTTCAGATAGACCGGGAACAGGAGCCGATCCAGGTCTCCGAGTTCCACCGACTCGTCCAGGCTGAACAACGCGAGACTACCCCGTCGGAAGCCACCGCCCAGCAGTCGGTCGAAGTCGGGGATCCCGCTCGAGTAGAGCCCCTCCCCATCTGCGATCGGCGTCCAGTGTCCGTTCTCTTTGGCGCCCTTCCCGGCAGCGCGCATGGTGGCAGAATAGTCGGCCCGGGTTCTTAGAACCCTATGCGCCGGAGCCCGATTTTCCTGACGGTAACGGGCCTCCCGTTCTTCCGTGCGGCAGCTGCGTCCAACGGTACTCACCCTGGGTTTTCCGGTCGCCCGACCCGCGGATCTCGTGCGACGATCCGGACGCGGTCCACAGAAACCTGTGGGACCATGAGGCGGTACGCTAGCGGTCACGCGCTCGAGAACCAAGGACGTCGAGCACGCTCCGCCACCGACCGCTCCGACCTCCGGAGCTCTCGGAGGAGGCCCAGCGGACGTCG
>JASHYB010000101.1 GCA_030043255.1 Thermoplasmata archaeon
AACATCGCGACCTTGAGCTCGTGGACGAGCGTCTCGAGCTCCTGCTTCGTCGCCTCGTAGCCGGTGGAGGCGGCCCGGAGCACCCCGCCGGCGGTCCCCGCGGCGCTCGCGCCGAGCGCGATCGCGCGGGCGACGTCCAGCCCGGTCCGGATCCCGCCGCTGGCGATCACCGGCAGCCCGAGCGGCGCCAGCTCGACGACGGAGACCGGCGAGGGGATCCCCCAGTCCCAGAACGTCTTGCCGAGGCGGGCCTCGCGCTCGGCCCCCTGCTCGACGGCCCGGTAGTGCTCGACGGCGGCGAACGAGGTGCCGCCGGTGCCGCTGACGTCGAACGCCTTGACCCCGCGCGCGCGGAGCTCCTCGGCGACCCCCCGGGAGAGGCCGGCGCCGGTCTCCTTCGCGAGCACCGGGAAGCTGCCGGCCAGCTCGGCGATCCGGTCGAGGCAGCCGCGGGCCCGGCGGTCCCCCTCCGGCTGGACCATCTCCTGCAGGAAGTTCAGGTGCACGGCGAGCACGTCCGCCCCGATCAGCTCCATCGCGGCCCGGACCTCCTTCGGCCCGACCACCGTCTCGCCGGGCTTCTGGGGCACCAGCTGCGGGGCGCCGATGTTCGCCATCTTCAGCGGGACCGGGTAGCGGGCCACGCAGGCGTAGCTCTCCGGGTACTGGCCCTTCAGGACCGCCGCCCGCTCGCTGCCGACCCCCATCGCGACGCCGACCTCGGCGGCCGCGCGGGCCAGGTTCTCGTTGATCTTCGCGGCGTCCGGAAACCCGCCGGTCATGCCGGTGATGACGATCGGGGCCTGGAGCCGGTGGCCGAGGAAGCGGGTCGACGGGTCGACCTCGTCGAAGTCGATCTCCGGCAGCGCGCGGTGGACCAGCTGGATGTCGTCCCAGTAGCGGTAGCGCCCCTCGACGTTCTGGCCGAGGACCACCTTGACGTGCTCGGCCTTGCGGTGGCTCAGGTCGAGGCCGGCGCGGTCGGAGCCCTTACGGGGTTCGCGCGTGGGCCCAGCTGCCGTAGACCGACTCCCCCCGGACCGCCCGGGAGACCGCCCCACCCGTCAATCCGCTGATAAGCGCTGCGTCCGCGCCACCTCGCGCGATGCGGAGCATCGCCCGGAGCTTGGCCCCGATGCCCCCGGTGACGTCGGTCGCGCCCGAGGTGGGCTCCAGCGCCGCGACCGTCGCTTCGCTGACCTCCGCGACCACCGTTCGCCTCGAGCCCGGGGCACCTTCGAGCAGCCCGGGGACGTCGGTCGCGAAGACCACCCGGCGCGCGGCGAGACGACCCGCCAGTTCGACCGCCAGGGTGTCGGCGCTCAGGATCGACAGCCCCCAGCTGTCGTCCGGGACGACGTCGCCGAAGGCGACCGGCAACAGCCCCCGCTCCAGGGCGGCGGTGAACGGCCGGAGCTCCAGCTCGGCCAGCGCTCCTTCGCGGTTGCGGGCCAGGTTGGCCACCGGCACCGACCAGGGGGCGGCCCCGGCGTTCACCAGCGCCCGGAGGACCGCCAGGTGCAGGCGTCGGACCTCCGCGGAGACGATCGCTCCGCCCCGGGCCCGCTCGGCCGGCGGGCCCGCGGGGGCGCGGGCGAGCCCGAACCGGGCGGCGCTGGGATGACCGAACGACCCCGCGCCGTGGAGCAGGAGCAGCGGGACCGGGCGGCTGTCCGCCAGCTCCTCGGCGAGGCGGACCAGGACCTTGGGCCGGAGCTTCTCGACCTCCTTCTTGCGCGTGAGCAGGCTCCCGCCGAGCTTGACGACGACGAGCGAACGGGGGCCGGCCGCCGGGGCCTCCATCGCGTCCGGCTAGGCGTGATCGGGACCGGTCGCCCGGGTGAAGAACAGGTACGCCCCGCCGATCAGCGGGATCACGCTGAGGAAGAACAGCCAGCGGAAGGTGAGCAGCCAGTAGAACATCCCCATGATCCCGACCCCGGCGAGGACCGCCGAGCCGATCACCGTCAGGACGAACAGCGCGCCCCCGTCCGAGCGCTTGGGGTGGGCGACCGAGGCGTGCGCCGGGGCGTCCATCGGCCCGGCAACGAGGACGGTCCTTCAAATCGCTTGGGTACGGTCCGCGGAACGCGGCGACGGTGTCGCCGGAACGCGTACGACCGCGCCCGCGCGAAATTCTGCCAAAAGGTAGATATGGCGAACGCACCTGCGAGCCCTGCCCGAGGCCCGGGCAGGCTCGAGTTGTCACCTGCTCCCGAGGATCGGCCGGCGACGGTGCCGGTGCGACCCGAAGTAGACAACGCAGCGTCGATGGCGGTCGCTCCCGTCGGCGACCGCCGGCCGGGTGCCGGCGCGGCGGCCCCTCCGGGGGCCGCCCCGCCGACGCCCGGTAGCGGCGGAGGGGCCGGGGCGTTCCTCGACCAGATCCTCCAGTCCAAGAGCGAGCTGTTCCGCGGGAGCCGCGAGGTGCTCCGCGACTCGTACGTCCCGCCGCGGCTGCCGCACCGCGAGGAGGAGATCCGCAAGCTCGCCGAGATCCTCGGGCCGTCGCTGCGCGGCGACCTTCCCTCCAACCTCCTGGTCTACGGCAAGATCGGCACCGGCAAGACGGCGGTGGTCGCCCAGGTCCGCTCCGACATCGAGCGGCGCGCCTCGGCGAACGGCCGGCTCGGCTTTCTCAGCGTCAACTGCGCGAACCTGGACACCTCCTACAGCCTGCTGCAGACGATCGGCAACAGCTTCGCCGGCTCGGACGCCGAGCGGATCCCGACCGGCTGGTCGCTGGACCGCGTCCAGGCGGCGATGCGCCGACTGATGGAGGCCCGGCACGGCACCACCGTGCTGATCCTGGACGAGATCGACCGCCTCGTGGCCCGGAGCGGCGACAACGTCCTCTACACGCTCAGCCAGCTGAACACCGAGCTGGACGGCGCCCGCCTGAGCCTGGTCGGGATCTCCAACGACCTGAAGTTCACCAACCAGCTCGACGCGCGGGTCCGCAGCCGCCTGAACGAGGAGAAGATCGTCTTTCAGCCGTACAACGCGCTCGAGCTGCAGGACATCCTGCGCGACCGGGCGAAGGAGGCGTTCAACGACGACGTCGTCGACCCCGGGGTCGTCGAGCGGTGCGCCGCCTACGCTGCGTTGGAGAACGGCGACGCGCGCCGGGCGCTAGCGCTCTTGCGGCTGTCCGCCGAGATGGCCGAGCGCGACCACGCCAAGCGGATCACCCCCGACCACGTCGTGAAGGCGAAGAACCGGCTCGAGCAGGACATCGTGGTCGAGTGCTGCCGGACCCTCCCGCCGCACTGCAAGGTGCTGCTCTACGCGATCCTGCAGCTCTCCGAGCGCCGCCGCAACGGCGTCCTCACCGGCGAGGTCTACGACAGCTACCGCCGGCTCGCCGAGCGGCTCGGCCTGCCGCCGCTGCACGCCCGGTCGATCTCCAACTACGTCAGCGAGCTGGAGACCCTCGGGCTCGTGCGGGCGACGATCGTCTCGCGGGGTCGGGGCGGCCGGACCCGGGAGATCCTGGTCGACGTGCCAATCTCCGAGACGGTGCCGGCGCTGGAGGAGGACCCGCTGCTCGCGCCGGTCGCCCGGCCCCGCAATCGCGGTCAGCTGCTGCTCACGAACTTCGACAACCCGAGCCGCGCCGGCCTATTGTAGCCGGGCGCCGGCCCCTCAGCAGGCGCCGGCTGTCGACGTCTGGGCGAACAGCGCGCCGGTCCCGGCGGTGACCTCGGAGGTCAGGGTCGTGCCGGTGAGGCTCGCGTCCCCGTACAGCGGGCAGGTCGTGTCGGTCAGGATCCACATCGGCTCGCCCGTCGGCCCGTGGGCGACGAAGCCCGGCGGGACCAGGTAGAAGTCGGCGCTGACCGCGCTCGAGTTGGCGCCGGCGGCCGCGAAGAACTTGGCGCTCGCGTTCGTCGCGGCGGCGGTGGCGGCCGCCACCGAGCTGTCGACCACCACCGTGCTGAACGAACCGGGGCCCGAGTAGCAGGTCCCCATCATCGGCGTGGTGGCGACGACCGCGGCGGTCCCGTTCACGACCGCGACGACGACCAGCTCGTTGCCGGTCGCCTCGAAGGCGTAGAGCCAGCCCGGCGCGACGCCTGCGGTCAGTAGGCCCGCGTAGGCGGGCAGCGCGCCGATGGAGGTGGAGATCAGGGTCGGCGTGCAGGCCGCGACCCCGAGGTGGCTGTCGTTGACCAGCGAGCTGAGCGCGACCGGGCTGGCGAGCCCCTCCGCGAAGACCAGGGCGGGACCGCTGCCGGCCGGCCAGCTCCAGTACGAGCCCTTCGCCGTGGTGAGCGCCGGCGACAGCGAGCCGTAGAACGACGACGGGGCCCCCGGCGACTTCCCGCCCCCGCCCGAGCCGCCGCCCGGGGTCAGCGCATGGAAGACCCCGACCGCGAGGGCCGAGAGCAGGACCAGGGCCACGACGACCACGGCGACGATCGTCCAGGTCCGTCGGGCCTCGGACGAGCGCTTCGCCTCGCGAGGCAGCCGGGCCCGCGAGCCGGCGAGCGCCGTCGCGAGCCCGCCGTCCGTGGGGGCGGGGGCCGGGGGTGGGGAGGCGCTCCCCATCCCCTCCGCACGCTCGTCCGGGACCGCCACGCTCGCTCCGAGGCAAAATTGAGGCGGGAGCCCCTACTTGAACCCTCGGACACCCGGTGACGGTTCAGCCGACCGCGGTGGGGGAAACCGACCCATCGGCCGAGGCCCCGGCCGGCGCACGACGCCGCCGGAGCTCGCGGCGCAGCTCGCCCAGCGCGGTCTCCAGCTCCCGCAGGTCCGCGTTGGAGCGCTCCAGGCGCACGCGGACGAGCCGCTGCAGCGCGGCGACCTCGCGTTCCAGCGCCTCGTCCGAGCCCCGGAAGCGGCTCATGCCGCCGATTCGGCGTCGATCTGCGCGCGCTGGAGCTTGGAGGAGAAGTCGACGAAGACCGTCTTGATCTCGGTGAACTCCTCGACCGCGGCGGTCCCGGCCTCCCGCCCGCCGTTGCCGGTGTTCTTCACGCCCCCGAACGGCAGCTGCACCTCGGCCCCGATCGTCGGGGCGTTGACGTAGGTGATGCCGGCCTCCAGGTCCTGGATCGCGCGGAAGGCGAGGTTCACGTCGCGGGTGTAGATCGACGAGGAGAGGCCGTACTCGACGTCGTTCGCCACGCGCACCGCCTCCTCGTACGAGCCGACGCGGATGACCGAGAGCACCGGCCCGAAGATCTCCTCCTTGGAGATCCGGCTCCCGTGCCGGGTCTCGAAGACCGTCGGCTGCAGGAAGTAGCCCCGGTCGTACAGCCCCCCGTGCAGCTTCTCCCCCCCGTAGCGGAGCGTCGAGTCCTGCTTGCCGAGGGCGATGTACTCCAGGATCTTGCGCTCCTGGTCGGCCGACGCGACCGGGCCCATGCCCGTCGCCGGGTCGAGCGGGTCGCCGACCGTGAACGACCGCAGGCGCCCCAGCAGGAGCTCGAGGAACCGGTCCGCCACCTTCTCGTGCACGATCAGGCGGCTGGTCGCCGTGCAGCGCTGGCCGCTGGTCCCGAAGGCGCCGAACAGCACCCCGTCCAGAGCGAGAGGGAGGTCGGCGTCGTCCATCAGGATCACCGGGTTCTTGCCGCCCAGCTCCAGGTGGACCATCTTCAGCCCCTTCGCCCCGCGGAGGTAGACGTCGCGGCCGGTCTCCACACCGCCGGTGAACGAGATGGTGCGGACCTTCGGGTCCTCGACCAGGGCGTTGCCGACGACCGAGCCGGAGCCGGTGACGAAGTTGAGGACCCCGGCCGGCACGCCGGCCTGCTCGTACAGGCGGACGACCTCGGCCGCGCAGCGGGCGGTGGAGCTCGCCGGCTTGAAGACGACGGTGTTGCCGGTGATCAGCGCCGCGGCAATCTTCCAGTTGGGGATCGCCGTGGGGAAGTTCCACGGGGTGATGCAGGCGACGACCCCCTTCGGCTGGCGGACGGTGAGGCAGAACTTCGAGCGGAGCTCGGAGGGGACCGTCTCGCCGAAGAGCCGCCGGCCCTCGCCGGCCATGTACTCGATGAAGTCGATCGACTCCTGGACGTCGCCCAGCCCCTCGCCGATCACCTTGCCCATCTCCCGGGTGACCAGCTTGCCGAGCTCCGGCTTGGCCCGCCGCATGCGGCTGGCGACCTCCAGCAGGATCTCGCCGCGCTTCGG
>JASHYB010000102.1 GCA_030043255.1 Thermoplasmata archaeon
GCCGGCGAGCGCCTCCTTCGCGATCTCGACGTACCGGTCGGCGACGTCGTGCCAGACGAAGCCGTGGAGCGCGGTCGCCGCGCGGCTCGGGGAGAACTCCGCGAGGGCGGTGTCCACCTCCTCGACGGTGTGGCGGTACCGCTCGACGATCCAGCGGTCGGCCAGCGCGCCGTGTCCCGGCGGCCGGACCGGGGCGCTGGGCGCGGAGGCCCCCTCGCCGACCTGCAGCTGGGCGAACCGGGCGAGGTTCCAGAGCTTCGTCAGGAAGTTCCGCGCCCCGTCCAGCGACGCCGCGCCGAACGGCCCGTCCTCGTCCGTCGGGTTCGGGAACAGCAGCGCGAAGCGCAGCGTGTCGGCGCCGCGCTCGCGCACGAGCGTCTCCGGATCCGGGGAGTTGCCGAGATGCTTGGACATGCGCCGGCCCTGGTCGTCCCGGACCATGCCGGTGAAATAGACGTCCGAGAACGGCGCCGCGCCGGTGAACCGGTAGCCGGCCATCATCATCCGGGCGACCCAGAAGAACATGATGTCGCGGCCGGTCACTAGCACGCGGGTCGGGTAGTACCGCTCGAGGTCGCCGGTGCGCTCCGGCCAGCCGAGCGCGGCGAACGGCCAGAGCCAGGAGGTGAACCAGGTGTCGAGCACGTCCGGGTCCGGCCGGAACGCCCGACCGTGGCAGGCCGGGCAGTCGGTGGGGGGCTCGACGGACGAGACGGGCGTCCCGCAGGCGACGCAGTAGTCGACCGGCACCGGGTGGCCCCAGAGGATCTGGCGAGAGATGCACCAGTCCTGGATCTCCTCCATCCACCGGAAGAAGGTCCGGGTCCAGCGCTCGGGGTGGATCCGGATCTCGCGCCGGCGCACCGCCGCGACCACCGGCTCGGCGAGCGGCCCCATCCTCACGAACCACTGGGTACTGAGCCGCGGCTCGATCACCTCGTCCGAGCGCTCCGAGCGGGCGACCGCGTGACGGTACGGCTCGCGGCGGAGCAGCAGTCCGGCCGCGTCCAGCGCCTCGATCGACCGGAGGCGGGCCGCGTCCCGGTCCAGCCCCCGGTACGTCTCGGGGACCCAGGGTCCGGTGAGGTGGGCCGTCTCGTCGAAGATCTCCTCGGCGGCGGCGAGCTCCGGGTGGCGGAGCGCGACGTCGCGGTCGACGGCGTCGTGGCGCGGGGTGATCTTCAGCGCGCCGACCCCGAAGTTCGGGTCGACCGCCGCGTCCGCGATCACCGGCACGACCCGCTCGACCAGCGGGACGAGGACGCTCCGGCCCACCGCGACGCGGTAGCGCTCGTCCTCTGGGTGCACGGCGACCGCGACGTCCCCGAAGATCGTCTCCGGGCGCACGGTCGCCACCTCCAGGCCCCCGGGGGACCCGTCGGCCCAGCGGTACCGGACGACGTACAGTTCGCCGTCCTCCTCCTGGCGCACCACCTCGAGGTCGCTGATCGCCGTGCGCAGCCGAGGGTCCCAGTTCACCAGGCGCTCGCCGCGGTAGACCAGGCCGGCCCGGTACAGCGAGACGAACGCCTCCCGGGTCGCGCGGGCGCTCGCCGGGTCCATCGTGTAGCGGTAGCGGGTCCAGTCGACCGAGAAGCCGGCGGCCCGGGTCTGCGATCGGATGCGGCGCTCGTGCTCCTCCTTCCAGGCGACGATCGCCGCCAGCGCCTCCTCGCGGGGGAGCTCGTCGAACCGCACCCCGTCCCGGGCGAGGCGACGCCGGACCTCCACCTGCGTCGCGAGCCCGGCGTGGTCCAGGCCCGGGACCCAGAGCGTTGCGAGCCCGCGCATCCGGGCGCGGCGCGCGAACAGGTCCATCACCGTGTCCCCGAGCATGTGCCCGATCGTCAGGACCCCGGTGACGTTCGGGGGCGGCAGCACGAAGGAGAACGTCGGCCCGTCCGGCCGGGCCGGGGCCCGGAACGCCTCGCGCTCCTGCCAGGCGGCCTGCCAGCGCCCCTCGATCGGTCCGGGGTCGAACCGCGGGGCGAGCGGCGACGCGCTCAGCCCGACCCCCTCCTGAGCGCGATCGGGGCGACGACCGCGAGCTCGGCCAGGCCGACGACGGCGAGGCCGGCGAGCCCGACGAGGAGGTAGGCGAGCAGCGGGGCGGAGGCGATCACGACGCCGGGGATGGCCACGATCAGGATGTTCCAGGCCCCCGCGTACAGGTTCGTCACGGGCAGGCCGCGCGCCCGGGACCAGCGGAACAGGATCGCCAGCTCGAGCAGGCCCGCCGCGACCACCGCGGGGAGCTCCCCGACGATGAACGCCGCGAAGAGCAGCGGCGCCGGCACGCGCAGCGCGGTGATCGCGAGCACGATCCCTCCGGCGGCCAGATAGATCGCCGCGATCAAGGCGACCTTGCCGATCGCCATCGACCGGCTCGGCAGCGGAAGGGTCCGGCTGTAGCTCTGCGCGATCACCTCGAGCGCGAAGAACGCCGGGCCAAAGAAGGTTGCGAGCAACGCGGCCGCGCTGACGGCGCCGATGGCCACGGCGCGGGCCGCCGAGCTCCCCGGGGCCCCCGCGAAGGTCACCAGGCCGAGGGCGACGGCGTCGAGCAGCGGCAGCAGGACGAGGAAGGCGTAGCCGGGGGTCCGGCTGGCCAGCCGCAGGTCCTTCGTCAG
>JASHYB010000103.1 GCA_030043255.1 Thermoplasmata archaeon
TGCTCGTGCTCGGAGGACGCGACGCACCGTCCAACGACCTGCTCGTCCGTCGGCATCTCAAGGAGGGGGACCTGTACCTGCACGCCGACCTCCACGGCGCGGCGAGCGTCGTGGTCAAGCGAGCCGCCGGCGGCGCGACGCCGGGCGACGGCACGATCCGCGAGGCGGCGCAGTGGGCGGTCGCGTTCTCCAAGGCCTGGCGGGCCGGCCTCGCCTCGGCGAGCGCCTTCTGGGCGACCCCGGACCAGGTCTCCAAGAGCGCCGGCAGCGGCGAGTTCGTCGCCCGGGGGGCCTGGGTCGTCCGCGGCACCAAGCACTTCGTGCACGACGTGCCGCTCGAGCTGGCGATCGGCACCGTGCGCTACGAGGCGGAGGAGTTCCTGTCGGTCGCCCCGCCCGAGGCGGTCCGCGCCCGCGGTACGGTCCGCTTCCTGCTCGCGCCCGGCGAGGAGCGGGAGCGCGCGGAGCGCGAGGTGGAGCTCGCGCGCGAGCTCGGGGTGCCGCGTACGCGGCTCCAGGGGCTCCTGCCGGCCGGCGGCCTGACGGTCCGTCGACCGTAGGCGACCTGGACCGCCTCCGCGGGGAACTCGTCCCCGGGCCGGCGCCAGGTGTGACCGTGGGCGCGGAGCGCGACGATCGTCACGGGGCCGCTCGGGAGGCGCAGGAGCGTGCCGACCCCGAGCCGCAGCCCGGCGGTCTGCGGGATCCGCTCGGTCGTCGACCGCGCGCCGGACAGGATGGCGATGCGCAGCCGCCGGCTCGTCTCCTCCACGGCCCAGGCGGTGCGGACCTGCCGGGCAGGGGCCGACGACGTCTCGCCCCCCGCGCGCAGCTCGATCTTGCGGATCCGCGCCTCGGCCCGTCGGCCGGGCAGCGGCGCGCCGACCTCGAGCGGCTCGTTCGCCGGCAGCTTGAGCTGCACCCGCTCGCTGGTCGGGCCGGAGGAGATGATCGCCTCGACCTCCGCCCGCTCCGCCGCGACGGAGACGAACGGGTGGGTCCAGCGGCAGCTCCGGCACCGGGCGATCCCGCCCAGGGCCCGGCGGGCCCCGCGCCCGGCCCGGTCCAGCCGCAGAATGCGGTGCGGGGTTTCGCGGCCGCAGTTCTCGCAGAAGACGACCGCCGAGCCCAGGGTCGCGGCGGTCGCGCCGTCCTCCCGCTCGGCCAACGCGACCTACCGGGGGTCGATGGGGCTGCCCGAATTTGAATCGGGGTCCCGGGCTCCCAAAGCCCGAAGGATGGACCAGTAGAGCGGGCGGAGGGCCGTCCTCCCTCCCGAAGCTACCCCACAGCCCCGCATCGGGACCTCGCTAGACCGCGTCGACCCGCTTCAACGTTCGGCCGATCCTGCACTCCGCGGGCTCCTCGACGATCGAGTCGATGCGGAAGCGCTGCTTGGCTGGGACGCTGGGACCGGCGCAGATCGACCAGTTCGGGCAGTCGAGCCGGCGGCACGGGTAGCGGCCGACCTCCACCTGGCTCCCGACGACCGCGCTCCGGGAGTCGACGACCAGCGCGCGGGGCACCGGCTTCACCTCGACGACGTTGGCGTCGGTCTCCTGCAGCGCGCACGGGTGCGTCACCGGACGGACCTTGGTCACCTCGTAGCGCCGGCCGACCTCGAGCGTGAGGCAGGCGTGGCGGTACGGGCAGGTCCGACAGACCGGGGCCCCGCCCTGGTAGACGAAGCCGAACCCCTCCCGGGCCTCGGCGACCGACAGCAGCGTGATCTCCGGCATCTAGCCCACGACCCCCGTGACGGTCGCGAGCCGCTCGGCGGCGTCGTGCGTCAGGCCGTTGTCGCCGAGGATGGTGTAGCGGTCCGGGCGCAGCGTGTGGGCGAGCTCGAGGGCGCGGACCACCTCGTCGCTGGAGACGCCGAGCTCCTGCGCCGTGGTCGGCGCGCCGATGGTGAGCAGCGCGTTCTTCACCTTCTTCCAGTCGCCGCCGTGCAGGTACATCATCATGATCGCGCCGACCCCGCACTGCTCGCCGTGCAGGCTCGGACGCTTGGAGACCCGGTCGAGCGCGTGGGAGAACAGGTGCTCGCTCCCCGAGCAGGGCCGCGAGGAGCCGGCGACGCTCATCGAGATGCCGGCGACCAGGATCGGCCGGATGGCGATCCAGACCGACTCTTCCAGGTTCGGCTTGATCGACGCCGCGTGGTCGATGATCTCCTGGGCCGCGTACTCGCTCAGGTTCGCCGCCGTGCTCGAGTACTCCTCGTTGCGCAGGCGGACGGCGAGGCGCCAGTCCAGGATCGCGGTGACGTTGGAGATCACGTCAGCGCAGCCGCTGGCGAGCAGCCGGTACGGCGCCTGCACGATCAGCGCGGTGTCGGCCAGCACCCCCATCGGCACGGCGCCGACGGTGCTGGCGGCGGTCTCGGAGTCGTGGAGCGAGGCCCGCGGCGAGGAGATCCCGTCGTGCGCCGCGGAGGTCGGCAGGCTGACGAACGGGATCCCGAGGCGGGCCGCGACCACCTTCGCGATGTCGATCTTGCTCCCGCCGCCGACCCCGACGACGAACCGCGCTTGGTGGGAGCGCAGCTCCGAGGCGACGCGGTCGACCTCCACGCTGTGCGCCTCGTGCGCGATCACCGTGTGAACCTCGAAGCCGTCGGCGACCAGGATCTCGGCGGCGTGGTGGCCGGCGAGCTCGGCGGTGCGCGGGCCGGTCACCACGGCCCCTCGGGGCAGGAACCCGAACTGGTGGCACATGGCGCCCAGCTCGCCGAGGACGCCGTGGCCGACCAGGACCGTCCGCGGAAAGACCATGCCCTTGGCCTTCCCGAACGGAAAATCGCTC
>JASHYB010000104.1 GCA_030043255.1 Thermoplasmata archaeon
TTCGATAACCGCACCAACCTGATCTTCGTCGCGAACGCCTACTCCGACACGGTCGGCGTGGTCTCGGCGACGACGGGCAGCACGGTGGCCGAGATCTCCGTGGGGGTCGAACCGGTGGCCGTAGCCTACGACCCGGACCGGGGCACGGTCTTCGTCGCTCAGGACGACAGCCTGCGGGTCCGGGTGCTGTCGGCCGCGACCGATCAGGTGGTGGCCCTCGTGCCGGTCCCCCGCGGGGCGGACGCGATCGCGTACGACAATGCGACCGACGAGATGTACGTCGCCACCGACGACCCCGGCTCGGACAACGGCAGCGTCCTCGCCATCGCCGGCAGCAACGACAGCGTGGTCGCCAACATCTCCGTCGGGGACTTTCCGGACGGCGTGGCCTACGACCCGGTCGACCAGCGCCTCTTCGTCGCGAACGGCAACTACCCCTACGGCCTCGGAACGGTCACGGTGATCTCCACGGTCTCCAACGCTGTGGTCGGGACCGTCGAGGTCGGTCCCGACCCCGAGGGCGTGGCGTACGACCCCGCGCTCGGGGAGGTCTTCGTGGCCAACGACGGGTCCCATACGGTCTCGGTCCTCTCGGCCGACAGCCTCTCCTCGCTGGGTACCTTGGACCTGCCGCTAGCGCCGTCGACGCTGGCGTTCGACAACGCCTCGGGCCTGCTGTTCGTCGGCGGCTCGGGCACCGATGAGGTCCTCGGGCTCGCCCCGGCGAACGGCACCGTGATGCTGCGCGTCCCGCTCTCCGAGATCCCGACCGGACTGGTCGTCGACCCGGCCAACGGCTCGCTGGCCGTGGGGGGGTACTCGAGCTTCTGCACCGACGCCGGCTGCGCCCCCAGCGAGGTCGCCCTCCTCAACGCGACGACCGGCACGCTCCTCGAAGCGGCGTTCCTCGCGACGATCCCGTCGGACCTGGTCTACGACCCGGGCGCGCACGAGCTGTTCGTCGCCGAGCCGGCGTTCGACGACGTGCAGGTCTTCTCGACGCCGTCCCTCGCGCTCGTCGCGACGGTGACGCTCCCGTCCCCGCCGCTCGCCCTCGCCTACGATGCTGCCTTGGGGCAGGTCTTCGTGTCGGACTCCGACGCCGCCGGCGCCCCGGTCGTGTACGGGATCTCCGACGTGACTTGGACGATCGTCACCACGGTCGTGCTCCCCCAGTTCGGCGGGTTCGAGGAGTTCGGGGCGATGGTCTTCGACCCGGTCGACAACGAGCTGTTCCTCTCCAACGAGGACGGAACCTCGGTCTGGCTGGTCTCCCTGGACAACGACAGCTACGCGGGGAGCGTCCAGCTCTACGGCTACCCGGGCCCTCTGGTGTACGATCCCGCGAACGACGAGGTCCTCGTGGCCATCCTGTCGGCCGGCTGCTCGTACGTCTGCAGCGGGGTGGCGTCCATCGCCGCCGCCAACGCGTCGCTCCTCGAGGAGAACGGCGCGACCGCCGACATCACGTCGTTGGCGCTGGACCCGACCTCGGGGGTGGTCTACGCCTCGGAGGCCACCGGAGCGGCCGAAGAGATCGTCGTGCAGACGCTGCAGCCCGTGGGCGAGATCCCAGGCCTGGCCGGGGCCGGGCCGGTCCTCTTCGACCCGGCGACCGACCTGGTCTACTTCGGCAGCTACTACGGGGAGGTCAGCGTGGTCGCCGGCGGCTCCACGGTGGTGGTGGCGACGGTGGCGGTGCCCGGCGGGGCCGAAGGCGGCTTTGCGCTGGACCCGGCGGACGACGAGCTGTTCGCGACGAACCCCTCCGTGGGGACGCTGTCGGTCCTCGACCCGGGCAGCGGATCGTACGCGCCGTCCTACGTCGTCAGCTTCACCGAGGTGGGGCCGGCCTACTGGTACGATTGGCAGCTGCTGTTCGACGGCCAGCAGGACTACGTCCCGGGACTGGCCGCGTCGTTCGCGCTGCCGAACGGCAGCTACCCGTACGTCATCCTGCTGGAGTCCGGATGGACGACCAGCGCGACGAAGGGCGTCGCCGCCGCCGGCGTCGTGACCGTCAACGGCCGGGATGCGACGCTGAACGTGTCGTTCGTTCGCGCGAAGACCTACCACCTGACGTTCTCGGAGCAAGGGGCCGTGAACGGCGGCGTCTGGTGCGTGGTGGTGGTCGCCCAGTTCTGCACCCAGGCCCGCAGCTTCGTGCTGGGGGCGGCCGGCCCCGGGACCTACACCTACCAGGTGGAGACCTACGGGAACGAGACGGTGACCGCGACCCTGAACGGCCAGGCGCTGCCGCTCTCCGGGACGCTGGCGCTCACCTCACGCTCGCTGACGGTCCACCTCTCGTACCGGATCCTCTTCCCCGTCACCCTTACGGAAACCGGCCTTCCCACGGGCACGAACTGGAGCGTCACGATCGACAAGGTGACCTACACCACCAACGCGAGCCAGCTGACGCTGCAGCTGCCGAACGGCCGGTACCCGATCTCCGTCGCGTCGGTCGCCGGCTATCGCGCGCATCTTCGGCCGGCCGTCGTGATCGTCCGGGGCCAGGGGACGAGCGCGGAGATCCGGTTCACCGCGTTGGCCTAGCGCCGTCCCCGCCGGCGGCCGATCGCCGGGCTAGCGGCGCCGGTTCCCCCGGTGGGCCGGACGGGCACGTAGCGCACGAACGACACCGAGCGCTCCGAGGCCGATCAGCCCGGAGACTTCCAGCCCGGCGAGCGCTGAGCTCCCCTTGGCGGCCCCGCCCGCGGGCTGGGTCACGGAAAGGAGCGCCGGGACCGCGGCCGGCAGCTTGCCCGTCTTCACCGCCGTGAAGGTGACCGCGACCGAGACCGGGGCGTCCACGACCTTCACCGACTTCGGCGAGCCCTTGCTGGTGAAGCCCGTGACCTTGCCGACCTTGTAGGCGTAGCTGCCGTTGCCGAGGTTGAAGACGATCGGCCCGCCGGTGGCGTTGGTCAGGGTCACGCCCTTGATCGTGACCGACCAGCCGCCGCTCGTCAGCCCGGTCTGGGTGAAGGTCACCGGGAACGGGTAGAGGAACGTCAGCGCGAACGCCGTGCTGGCGGCGACGACGTAGGTGCCGGCGGTGGCGACCGTGAGCTTGGCGACCTTCGCGGTGATCACCTGGCCGCTGAGCGGCTTGACGGCGTACGGGTAGCTCGCCGGCGTCAGGTTCAGGACCTTCAGGCTCGCCGTGCTCGTGCAGCGGTCCAGCGCCGAGAGCTGGACGCACCAGGTCTGGCCCTTGGGCAGCCCCTTCTCGGCGAAGGTGAGGATCGCGGTCTTGCCCTTGACGAAGGCGAAGTTCTCCTGGACGGAGGCGCCGTTGACCGTGACGCTGCCGTTCGGGTCGATCCCGTAGACCCGCTGGCCGCTCGGGCCGGTGATCAGGAACGGGTAGGTGCCGTTCGTCACGGAGACGTTGATGGTGGCGGCCGAGCTCGAGTAGGAGGTGCCGTTGACCACCACGGTCCAGGCCTTGTTCTTCGGGAGCCCGCCGGTCTCGCTGAAGCCGATGAGGTAGGTCTCGGCGTGGAAGCTGACCGAGACGCTGACCGCCGCGCCGGCGACCGTGAACGTCCCCGGGGCGGCGGCGTAGCGCAGGCTCGGGGTGGTCACGACGTACTGGTACGGTCCGTCCGGCTCGAGGAAGCCGAGGCTGGTGCCGTTCGTGGTGTTCGCGATCTCGCCTACGGTCACGGTCCAGCTGGCGCCGGTGGGCAGCCCGGTCTCGTTGAAGGTCACCGGGAAGGTGGTGCCCAGCACCGAGACCGTCCCCTGGCCCTGGTTGGCGACCAGCACCCCGCTGCGGGACGGGTCGTAGGCGGAAGCGATCGGGTCGGAGCCGACGGTCACCGTGCCGCTGACGGTGTCGGTGGCGGTGGCGATCACGCTCACGGTGTTCTCGCCGGAGTTCGTGACGAACGCCTCGTGGTCGGCGACGTCGTAGGCGACGCTGGTCGGCTGCGAGCCGACGCCGACGTTCGCCACGACCTTGTCGGAGGTGTCGTTGATGACGCTGACGTTGCCGGAGTTCGCGTTCGCGACGAACACCTCGCCGAGCGCGGCGTCGTACGCGAGCCCCTCCGGGCCGGCCCCGACCGCCACCGTCGCGACGACGGTGTCGTTGCTGTCCGCGATCACGCTCACCGAACTGGTGTCGAAGTCGGAGACGAACACCTCGTCGTGCGCCGGGTCGTAGACCGCCCCGAAGGTGCCGGTCCCGACCTGCGCGACGGCGGTCACCGTGTCGCTGCCGTCGGAGATCACGCTCACGTTGTTCGTGCTGAGGCTGGTGACGAACAGCTCGTCCAGGTGCGGGTCGTAGGCGATCCCGCGGGGGCTCGCCCCGACGGCGATGGAAGTCACGTAGGAGGTGGAGGCCGCGGAGACGACGCCGACCGCCGAGGCGCTCGGTTCGACGACGTACAGGCGGTTCTTGCCGCTGTCGAAGGCGACCGGCCCGGGGGTCGCCTTGAGCGAGGCGTTGCCCGTCGGCGCGAGGGTCGAGTTCGGCAGCGCGGAGAGCTCCTGCGCGTCGGCGACCGAGACGAACGCCGCGTTGCGCGTGGCGTCGAAGGTAAGGCCCGCCGGCATCTCACCGACCGGGGCCGAGCCCACGACGGTGCTCGTGGCGCCGGAGACCAGCGTCAGGTTGTCGCTGCCGGAGTCGGCGACGGCGATCTCGCCCAGACCGGAGTCGAAGGCGACGCCGATCGGCTGCGGGCCGACGGCCACCGTCGTCGTCAGCGCGTCGGTGGTCGCGGAGATCACGCTCAGGTTGTTCGCGCCGTCGTCGGTGACGAAGATCTCGCCCGCGGTGCCGTCGTAGACGAGGCCCTGCGGCTCGGAGCCGACCGTCACGGTGGTCAGCACCTTGTCGGAGGCGTCGGAGATCACGCTGACGGAGTCGGAGCCGTAGTTCGCGACGAACAGCTCGGCCTGCGCCGAGTCGTAGGCGATCGCCCACGGGCTCGTGCCGACCTTGACGGTCGCCACGACCTTGTTGCTGGTGTCGTTGAGGACGCTGACGTTCCCGCTGCCCGAGTTGGCGACGTCGATCTGGCCCTTGCCGTGGTCGTAGGCGAGCCCTTCGGGCGTGACGCCCACCCCGACCGTGGTCAGGTAGGTGTTGGAGGTATCGTTGAGGATCGCGACCCCGTCGATCGTGGCGACGTACACCTCGCCCTTGCTCGGGTCGTAGGTCGCCCCGCGCGGGTTCGAGGGTAGCGCGATCGTCGCGACCACGCGGTTGCTCGCGTCGGAGATGACGCTCACGTTGTCCGAGTTGTAGTTCGTGACGAACACTTCGGACTTGGCCCGGTCGTAGACGACCCCCTGCGGGTCGTGGCCGACGGGGACCGTCGCGACGACCTGGTGGGTGGCGTCGGCGACCACGCTCACCGAGTTGGATCCGGTGTCGGCGACGAACAGCTCGCCCTTACCGGTATCGTAGGCGACCTGGGTCGGGTCGACGCCGTTGTGCGCCAGGAAGTTCCCCGCGACGGTGGTGCCGTTGACGAGCACGGCGGTCTCCAGGACCGACGTGACCGGATCGTCCGAGGG
>JASHYB010000105.1 GCA_030043255.1 Thermoplasmata archaeon
AGCGCGGCCAAGAGAGCGAGGTCGAGGCTGCGCTGGCTCCAGGCCAGCCACCCGAGGAGCACGCCGAGGAGCAACGACTGCAGCGCGATCCCCCGCACCAGGGGGCTGACGAACGACTCGGATTGGAGGAACAACGCCGTCAGGAGGATGCCGACCCCGACGAGCGCGACCAGCTCGGCCGCCGAGTCCATCTACGGCGCCCCCAGCACGACGAAGGCGAAGATCGAGAGGATCGCGAGGGAGAACGAGAGCGCAAGGAAGTCCCGGATCTTGAACAGCCGGACCTTGGCGAGGGTCGCCTCGATCAGGACGATCACCCCCACGAGCAGGAGGAGCTTGGCGAGGAGCAGCGCGAGGTTGTAGCCGGCGCCTTCGAACGTCGGAGCGGCGGACATCCCCCAGGGGAGCAGGAAGACGTTCAGGAAGACCGAGAACAGCAGGAACTGCTTCATCCAGCCGTTCCAGCGCAGCACGCCGAGCAACCGACCGGAGTGCTCGAAGACCCGACCGTCCTCGAGCATGCCGAACTCCATGAGCCCGGCGCTCTCCACGGGGAGCTTGCCGGTCTCCACGAGCAGCAGGAGGAAGAACGCCGCGGTGACGAGCAGATGCGTCGGCGACAGGTACGCCGACATCGAGCTCGTCAGCAGGTTGTTCGTGACGTACGGGTTGTTCGTCCCCGAGATGACCGCGACCGCGAAGAAGACGATGATCAGCGTCGGCTCGGCGAACGCGGCAAAGGCCACGGTCCGGCTGGCGCCGAGCACCGCGTAGTTGCTCCCCGAATCGATCGCCACGAGCAGGGTCACGGTGCCGGCCAGCCCGAACAGCAGGCCGCCCCCGAGGAAGTCGACGGTCGGCGCGAACGGGATCGGGTACGGGGTGATCACCGGGACGACGATCGAGATGGTCAGGTACGCTCCGAAGGCAACGAACGGCGCGACCACAAAGACGCGGGAACTGTTCTGCGGCAGCAGCGTCTCCTTGCGGAGATACTTGGCCAGGTCGTAGTAGGGTTGGAGCACCGGAGGGCCATGGCGCGACTCGGTCCACGCTTTGAACCTGGCCAGGAATCCCGCCAGCAGCGGCGACAGCAGCAGCACCGCCGAGGCCTGCAGGACGTTGACGGCTTGCGCAATCGCGTCCACCGTGCTCACCTACTCCGTCCTTGGGGAGTAGGCGTCATTGGCCCTTCGGCGGTTCGCCGGAATCCGGCGGGCGGACGCCTCCGCCACGAGGTACTGACTCTGCCGACTACTTAGCGGTGGCGTCGAACGCCACGCCACGGCGCCCGCTACGACCTCCATCCGGCTGCGGTTGGCCCCCGTCGGCGCTGTTGCGCTCGAGCTTCGGATCGTACGGGGGCGCGGCCCAAGCTAAGTTCCTAGCGGACCACCGGTCGCAAGGTCCCCGGGTCCGGGGTCGCCGCCCGATCGCTGCCCATCCGCAGGCCATGCGGCCTCCCTGCCCGGGGGAGGAAGTCCATCGCCAGGCTTCGAGGATGCGGCGCTGCCCGGCGCCGAGCCGACCCCTGCTCCTGGAGGGCGTCCACCCATTAGAACCCGCGAGCCGGTCCGACGGTAGAAGATGAGGTTGCGAAGGAGCCTCGCCGGCCCCTCAAGCGACAACGGGCGGAGGTCACGAGGCAACGGGGGGACCTGACGAACGCGGCGCCCGAAGCCAGAGACCTCGGTCGTGGACGGCCCCGGACCCGGGGGCGACGGGGTCGGCGGCCGGTACGCGGGACGGATAATCCGTCGTAGGCCGTGCAGGATGTTCCTCGGTCGAGGGCGGGATCATGACGAACCAGCACGAGAGGGCTAGGACCGGGACCGGCGGGGGGTTCGCGGCCGCCGACATTCCGGCCGCTTCGGGCGCGGAGCCGTGCCCGTTCCATCCTACGGCCCTGCGTACGAGGTCGATCGAGGAGTGGTGGCCCGAGCGCCTCAACCTGGGACCCTTGCGTCGGCCCTCGCCGAAGTCCGACCCGATGGGTCCTGACTTCGACTACCGTCAGGAGTTCCGGAGCCTCGACTTCGCCGCCGTCAAACGGGACCTTGCCGACCTGATGACCCGATCGCAGGAGTGGTGGCCGGCCGACTTCGGACACTACGGTCCCCTGCTCATCCGCATGGCGTGGCACGCCGCCGGAACCTATCGCATCGGCGACGGGCGTGGGGGGGCCAGCTCGGCGCAGCAACGTTTCCCGCCGCTGAACAGCTGGCCGGACAACATCAACCTCGACAAGGCTCGACGCCTGCTCTGGCCGTTGAAGCAGCGGTACGGTCGGAAGATCTCCTGGGGGGATCTGATGATCCTCGCGGGCAACGTCGCGCTCGAGACCATGGGCCTGGCCACGGCGGGCTTCGGAGGCGGGCGGGTCGACGCGTTCGAGCCGGACGAGTCGGTCTACTGGGGCCCTGAGACCGCGTGGATGGAGGACCGGCGCTACACCGGAGACCGCGAGCTGGAGACGCCGCTGGCGGCGGTTCAGATGGGGCTCATCTACGTCAACCCGGAAGGTCCGAACGGGGTCCCTGACCCCCTCGCGGCCGCGCGGGACATCCGCGAGACGTTCGCCCGCATGGCGATGAACGACGAGGAGACGGTCGCCCTGATCGCCGGGGGCCACACGTTCGGCAAGGCCCACGGGGCGGGTCCGGCCACGCACGTTGGACCGGCCCCCGACGCCGCACCCCTGGAGAACCAGGGACTGGGCTGGTCCAGCACCTACCGGACCGGGAGGGGCGACGACACGATCGGCGGCGGACCGGAGGTCACGTGGACACGGACCCCCACGCGCTGGGGCATGGGCTTCTTCGAGACCTTGTTCGGCTACGACTG
>JASHYB010000106.1 GCA_030043255.1 Thermoplasmata archaeon
GGCCGGCCTGTCGGCCGACGCCACCCACACGGCCGCGCTCGAGGTCGACCTCGCCCTGAGCCACCGCACGGTCGAGGAGATTTGCGGGGCCGAAGGCCACCCGGAGGTCTGCCCGCACGGGCAGCCGATCGCCCCGTGCGCCGCCTCGAAGTCTCCCCGACACTCCGTCGCGCGCCCGAAGGCCCCGGCCCCCACGGGACGCCCCGTGCGCCCCGGTCGCGTCGGGCCCTCCTCTCGCGTTCCTCCGTTTCGCACGAGGGGGGACTAGCAGCATGAGGGCAGACGCTCTGCTGGGAAGGGGCCGAACGAGCGACGGCGGCGCGGCGACGCGGGTGAGCCCGGCCGTCCGCCGGAGCGTGGGGAGATCGGGGGTCGCCGTCCCGGAGCGTTCCGCCGGACGGGGAGGGGACTGACGATGGCCGGGAATCCCTCTCCCGGCGCCCCATTCGGCGCCCCACCGACCGCGGGGGTGCCGTCGAGTGCCGGGGCGCCTGCCAAGCCGGCCCGCAAGGCGCTGTCGAAGCTCACCGTCGTCGGCATCGTGGTGGCGATCATCGCGCTGGTCGGCAGCGCCACCGCCTACGAGGTCATCACGAGCCAGGCGCCGCACCCGTGCGCGTCGTTCACCCCCGCGCAGCTGGGAGCCGACCCGGTCGCGGGGACCGTCACGGGCAACACGACCCCGAACTACGCCAACGCCACCAGCATCAACGGCGGGTCGGTCAAGACCGTCCCGGTGGGGACGACCATCCACATCGTCGCGGCCGAGAACTTCTGGGGTAGCCTGGTCGGCCAGCTCGGTGGGAACCTGACGACGGTGCTGAGCATCGTCAGCGACCCGAACGCGGACCCGCACGAGTACGAGGCGAACACGTCGGACGCCGTCGCCATCTCCAACGCCAACTTCGTCGTCGTGAACGGCGTGGGGTACGACGACTGGGCGCTGCAGCTCATCGCCGCCTCGGACACCCCGGGCCAGGAGATCCTCAACGTCGGGACGCTCAACGGCGTCTACGTCACCGGCGGCATCGTCACCGGCAACCCGCACCAGTGGTACAACCCGCTCTACGTCAACCACACCCTGATCGCGATGTACAACGACCTGGTGGCGCTCCAGCCGGCCTCCCAGGCGACCTTCCAGCAGAACTTCGCGAACCTCAACAGCTCGGCGTCGGGGAGCGCCGGCGGCATCTCGATCGACCAGCTCTACGAGCGCGCGAACCAGATCCGCAAGCTGTTCGCGGGTACGGTCGTCGCCTCCACCGAGAGCATCTTCGTCTACCTGGCGAACTACACCGGGCTCGACCTGGTCTCGCCCCCCGCGTTCATGGAGGCGATAGCCGAGGGGAACGACCCGCCGGCCAGCAGCGTGGCCCTGTTCGAGTGCCAGATCGAGAGCGGGAACGTGAAGGTCCTGGTCTACAACGTGCAGACGGTGACCCCGATCACGACCACGATCAAAGGGATCGCGGCGACCAGCAACGTCACGACGACGTTCGTCAGCGAGACGATCCAGCCCCCGGACACCAGCTTCCAGGTCTGGATGTACGGGGAGTACGACAACCTGCTGAACGCACTGAACGCGACCGAGCTGGGCTCCCCCTGAGCCCGCCGGCGCGCACGCGAAGGGGCCGACGTAGGGACCGCACGTGGCTGCTGGCGTCGCCCGGCCGCACACGACCCCGATCCCGGGCGTCGCCGCCGCCGGTACGGGCCGCTCGGCGATCCACGCCGAGCGGCTCGAGGTACGGTACGGGGCCAAGATCGTCTGGAAGGACGCCAGCTTCGACGTGCGGGCCGGCGAGTTCGTCGCCCTGATCGGGCCGAACGGCGCCGGCAAGACGACGCTCTTCCGGATGCTCCTCGGCCTGCACCGCCCTTCCGCCGGGCAGCTCACCGTGCTGGGGGCCGAGCCGAGCCGGGGCAACCGCCGCATCGGCTACGTCCCGCAGCGCCACACCATCGACCAGGAGACCCACCTCCAGTGCGACAAGCTGGTGCGGCTCGCCTACCCGGGGGACCGGTGGGGCCCGCACGGGCGGCTCCCACCGATACCCTGGGGTCCCCGTCTGCGGCTGCGGGCCGAGCGCGAGGCGGCGGAGCGGGCGCTTTTTGACGTGGGCGCCTCCGAGCTCTCCACCAAGCCGCTGGGCGCGCTCTCGGGCGGTGAGCTGCAGCGGGTCTTCCTCGCGGAGGCGCTGGTCGGCGACCCGGAGATGCTCCTGCTGGACGAGCCGCTGTCCAACCTGGACCTGCGGCGGAGCCGGGAGCTCGTGGAGACGATCCACGCCCTGGTCCAGGCCCGCGGCGTGAGCACCCTGCTCGTCGCCCACGACATCAACCCGATGATCAAGTGCCTGGACAAGGTGATCTACATCGCCAACGGCAAGGTCGCGACCGGCCGCCCGACGGAGGTGCTCACCTCCGAGCGCCTCAGCGAGCTCTACGAGGCCCGGGTGGAGGTCCTGCACGACTCGCGCGGTAACCTCGTGATCGTCGGCGGCGAGGACGAGCGCGGCACGGAGGGCGGATGAGCGATCTGTGGTCCGGCGAGCCGTTCAGCTGGAACCCGATCACCGACCTGCGGCTGATGCTCTCGTACTCGTTCATGCTCAACGGGCTCGAGGCCGGCACGATCATCGCGATCGTCGCGGGGATCATCGGCTACTTCGTCGTGCTCCGACGCTCGGCGTTCGCCTCCCACGCGCTCGGCCACACCGGCTTCTCCGGCGCGGCCGCCGCGGTCCTCGTCGGGGTGCAACCGGTCTACGGGCTGCTGCTGTTCACGATGGTCGCCGGCGGCGGCATGGCGCTGCTCGGCAACCGGGCGTCCAACCGGGACGTCGAGATCGGGACGGTGCTGGCGTTCGCGCTCGGGCTCGGCCTACTGTTCCTCGGCCTCTACCAGGGGTACGCGACCCAGGCGTACTCCATCCTGTTCGGCGAGGTCCTCGGGATCAGCGCCGCCGGGGTCGTCTTCACCTTCTGGGCCGGCCTGGGGGTGCTCGCGGCGACCGCGATCGTCTACCGGCCCCTCCTGTTCGCCTCCCTGGACGAGGACGTGGCGGAGGCGAAGGGCCTGCCGATGCTCTGGCTCGGGCTCGCCTTCCTGCTGCTTCTGGCCGTGACGATCTCCATCGCGGTCCAGATCATCGGCGTGCTGCTGATCTTCGCGCTCATGGTCACCCCCGCGGCGATCGCCGTCCGCCTGACGCGCCGGGTCGGGACCGCGGTGCTCCTGTCGATCCTGATCGCCGTCACCGGGGTCTGGGGCGGGTTCTTCGTCGCGTTCTACGTGAACGCGCCGGTGAGCTTCTTCATCACCGCGATCATCTTCGGGGAGTACCTCGCCGTGCGCGGGGCCGGGGTCCTGCGCCGCTCAGCGTTCCTGCAGGCGGTGGACGCCTCGGAGCCGGACGGCGTCCGGTCGCTGCGCAACGCGGCGCTGACGGGGGCGATCGCCCAGCTGCTGCTGCTCGCCGGCGCGGTCGCGGTCCTCCCCAGCCTGCTGGTCTACGGCGCCGGCTCCTGGACCTCGGGCACGCTCTGGGACCACGCGCGCCTCGGCGTGGTCCTGCTCGCCGCGGGCACCGCGCTCGCGGCCGGCTCCTACCCGCTCTACCTGCTCGGCTTCCGCCGGATGGCGACCGCCTCCCGGGAGTTCACCCCCGCGGCGTTCCTGATGGTGACCGGCATCCTCGGGCTCGACCTCGCGCTCGGCGGGTTCGACATGTACCTCGCGGGCCTGAGCCTCAACGCGAGCGGCTACGCGCTGGCGCCGGTGATGATCCTGTTCGGCGCGCCGATCCTGGCGATCGGCCTGCTGCTGGCGGTGACCGGGCTCTACGGCCAGGCGGTCGGCAGCTGGCGGGCCGGCCTGCGCTACCGCGACCGCGCCCTGCGGTCCGGCGCGGTGCTCATGGCGCTGCCGATCGTCGGGAACCTGCTCGTCTGCTTCGGCTACCGGCGGGCGCTGGCCCGCGGCTCGCCGACCGGGCTCGCCTCCCCTCCGGCCGTCTCGCCCTGAGACCTCCGGCCGGCGGCGCGCGCCGGTCCGGTCGCGTCCGCCATATACTCGCACCGGTGAGCCGTAGCCCGATGCCCCTTCCCCTCCGGTCCGGCGCATCGGGGCCCCTCGGGGGCCTCGGAACGGAGCTGGGGGCGGGGGTCTCCCGGTGATCCCGCCGCCGCACGGAGGGCGGCTGGTGGAGCGGATCGCCTCCGACGCCGTCCGCGAGCGCCGGGACGCCGAGCTCGGTTCGCTGGCGAAGGTCCACCCGTTCGTCGACCAGCTGTACGACGCCGAGAAGATCGCGATCGGGGCCTACAGCCCGCTCGAGGGTTTCCAGGGGCCGGCCGACGTCCGGTCGGTCCTCGAACGAGGCCGGCTGGAGAACGACCTGCCCTGGACGATCCCGATCGTCCTGCCGGTCCCGGACGGCGCGGAAGGGGCGGCGGTCGCCGACCTGAGGTCCGGGGACCAGGTCGCGCTGCTCGACGGTCGGGACCGGGCGCTCGCCCTGCTGACGATCGACGAGCGGTTCCGCCTCGACCGACGGCAGCTCGCCCGGGGGGCGTACGGGACGGAGGACCCGGCGCACCCGAACGTCGCCGACATCCTCCGGCAGGGGGAGGTCGCCTGGTCGGGCCGGGTCGAGCTCCTGCGTCGCCTCGAGCCCGCCCGGGGGCGCACGGAGCCGTCGCCGCGGGAGCTGCGCGAGGAGTTCGGCCGCCTCGGTTGGAAGACCGTCGCCGCCTACCAGTGCCGCAACCCGCCCCACACCGCCCACGAGTACCTGCAGCGCGTCACGCTCGAGCGGGAGGAGATCGACGGCCTCCTGGTCCATCCGGTCGTCGGCCGCCTCAAGTCCGGGGACTACCGCCCCGAGGTGATCCTGGACGCCTACGACGCGCTGGTCCGCGCCTACTATCCGGCCTCCCGGGTGATCGTGCGCCCTCTCGGGATCACGATGCGCTACGGCGGGCCGAAGGCGGCGCTGTTCCTCGCGATCGTCCGCAAGAACTACGGCTGCGGAGCGTACATCGTCGGGCGGGACCAGGCGGGGGTCGGCAAGTTCTACGACCCGTACGCCGCGCACCGGATCTTCGACCAGTACGACATCGGCGTCGTCCCGCTGCGCTACGAGGAGTCGTTCTTCTGCCGCCGCTGCGGCTGGATGGCGAGCGAGAAGGTCTGCCCGCACGGCCCCGCGGAGCGGGTCGCCACCAGCCAGACCCGCGTCCGGGAGGCGCTGGCGAAGGGGGAGACCCTTCCCTCCGAGATCCTCCGGCCGGAGGTGGCGGAGGTCCTGCGGCGGAGCGACGCCGTCTTGACCTCGTGAGGGAGGGAGGCCGAGCATGTCGTCCCGCGGACCGGAGGGGTTCTGCCTGTGGCTGACCGGCCTGCCGAGCGCCGGGAAGACGACGATCGGCCGGGCGCTGGTCGAGCGCCTCACCGCGCGGGGGCGCTTCGCGGAGCTGCTCGACGGGGACGAGATCCGCAAGGGCCTCAGCGCCGACCTCGGCTTCGACCGGGCCTCCCGCGAGGCCCACGCGGGCCGGGTCGCGTTCGTGGCGAAGCTGCTCGCCCGCAACGGGGCGATTCC
>JASHYB010000107.1 GCA_030043255.1 Thermoplasmata archaeon
CCGACCCGACGGCGCTCACCAGCGGCGCGTCGACCGGCGTCTGCCTGAGCCACTCGGCCGACGGCTTCGCCGCGGCCGACTTCATGTTCACCATGCAGGTGGAGTGGAACGCCTCCGCCGCGAACGCCACGGTCTTCAAGGTGCAGGTCTCGATCGACGTCACCCCGTCCACGAACGACCTGTTCGTCACGGCCTACGTGAAGACCTCCGCGACGATCTCCAGCCCCGAGTCGGCCATCCTGGCGCTCGACCTGACGCAGTCCGGCGACACGAGCTACACGACGTACGCCGTGCTGGTGACGCAGCTCTAGCGGCGCCGTCGGCTTTCGCGGACCATACCTGCGGTCCGGTGCCCGCAACGGTTCGCGTACTTCGACCCCGGGGTTTCCGTCAGCGACCCCTGCTGATCCTAGGAAGCGTCTCCGTTGAGCGGTGTAGCGACCCCAGCGCCGGAATCGCAAAGCGGGCGTACGATCCGGAGCCATCGGGAGGTCGGCCGACCGCTCTCTCCTTCGCAGGCGTCCGGGTCTCGGGAACTATGACCTTCCGTTCAGAGGTGAGGTCGAGCCTGGGGCGTCCGACGGTCAAGAACGAGCACGGTTACCCCACCGGCCAGCGGCGCGAGGCCGAGCACGATGAGCCCTAGCAGAGCGGTCGTGAGGGGGCAGGCAGCAGGGCCCGGACCGTGGCTGATGCAGCCGGTGCCCACCCCAGCGTCCACGCCCAGCAACAAAAACAGGAGACCGACCGCGATGAGCAGGAACGCGGCCCAGCTCGCCAGGCTCAGCCCGGTGGTTCTCTGGCTCATGCCAACCTGTAGTAGGCTGCTGGGGGATGAACGCGGCCGGTTACTCGGGGCGTGAGCAACGGGGGTCGGCTCGAGCACGGCCGGAGCCTCTCGGGTGTGGGCCTGCGCGGAGCGACCCGACCGGCAGGTGACCGCGGCGCCAGCCGGCAGAGGGCCAGCAGGACGCCGGCTGTCCGCTCCGACCTGTGGGTCCGCCTCTCGCCCAGGGAGGCGTCCTCGGCCAGGTAGCAGGGCCCTTGAACGCCGCGGCAGAGAGCCTGACGTCCGATCGATCCGAAATCCGCGAACTTTCAGGGAGAGGGGCCGCCCTTGACTCCCAGCAGCAGGCCCCGGCCCGGGGTAAGACCGTCCTTCAGGAATCGGGCGGCAAGGCCCGCGCCGGCCATGAGGTCGAGCAGCCGTCGCCGAGGCACCAGGAGGCCGGTGCTCACCTCTTCGAAGTGCTGAATCCTACCCCCGGTCCGGGCGACCAGGTAGTGGTACCGAACGGCCGAACGCCTACCTCGACGCGACGAGACGGAGAGGCGGACCACCGTGGCCGACGAAGTCTGCCGGGTCTGCAGTTGAACGAAGCCGGGCCGGAAGTCGGCAGGATCGATCCACGGCTCGATCAGGGCGACCCCTCCGGGCTTCAGATGGCGGGCCAGGTTGGCGAAGGTTGTCGCCAGGTCGCGTTCGGTCTCCAAGTGACCGATCGCGCTGAACAGGCAACTCACCACGTCAAAGGACGCGTCGAGTCGAAAGGTCCGCATGTCCGCGCGCGTCAGTCGTACCCCGGGCAGGCGACGGCGAGCCACCCGAAGCATCTCGCGACTTGCGTCGATCCCGGCGACGTCGTACCGGCGGCCCAGGTAGCTCAGATGCCGGCCGGTACCGCAGGCCACATCCAGCCAAGAACTCGCTCGAGCGCGCCCGAAGCGCCGAGCAAGGGCCTGCAGCTTGCGAGACTCCTCCCGGTAGTCCTTGGCCCCGACGAGGTCGTCGTAGTACTCGGCCAGCCGGTGGAACATGAGCGGTTTAGCTCGCGGCACGACCTGCTCTCCCGAGGCTCCCCCGGCGCGACGCGACATCGCCGGCCGTTTTAGAGGTCTGTGCGACCCGGGCGCACTCGTCCCTATCCCACGGTTTGACCGCGAAGCCCGAATGTCGGGCTGCGGGAAGTGTTCGTGACCCGTGTGCTCCCGAAAGCGGCGGACCGCCCCTCCGTGAAACGGGTTTGTCCGGTCGAGGTGGGGACCCGCCGGCCAGAGCATGACGACGTCTCGACTGTCGGGTCAGGCACCCGGCGCCCTGTCCAGGCCAGCCGACACACCACCCGCGGGGGCGCGGCCTCGAGTGGGGCCGGTACAGCGTCCAGCCTCATCGTCGAAGGGACCCCCACGACCTTCACAAGCCCGTGGACCCTTCCGCGTAGCCGATGGACCCCCGTACCGAGGCTGCGCTTCGCCGGATGGGGAGCGACTTCCAACGGATCGTGGCAGGAATCCCAACCCTGCCCAATCCTCCCCTTCCCGACGACTGGCTCGCGTCCGAGATGGCCGAGCGACGACTGCTGCTCCAGCACGCTCGGATCAATCCGGGCCGGCGAGTGGTCGAGGTCGGTTCGGGCGCCCACGCCCTCACGACGGTCCCGGTCGCCCACGCCGTCGGTCCGCAGGGACGTGTTGTCGCGCTCGAGCGCGCCCGATGGCAACACTTTCGAGAGGTCGTCGGGGCGAGCGGCCTGGGTCCTAGGGTCGAAGCGCTTCGGGCGGATGCCCGTTGGCTGCCCCTGAGCACGGAAGCTGCGGACCTAGCGTTGTGCGTGCACGGCATTCGCTCGCTGGGCCACAACGGCTCCTGTACCCAGGTCCTGCGAGAGATGCTGCGGGTGGCTTCACGAATCTTCCTTGCGGAGACCTTGCCCGTGGCCCGAACACCCGCGCAACAGGCTCACCTCTCGATGTACGGCCTGCGGGAGAAGGTACTGCTCGCCTCGACCGGTCGACGGGACGATCTGGCGTATCGTCCGCTCGCCGAACTTTGCGCGCTCGTCGAAGCGGCCGGAGGGGTCGTGGAAGATCGCCAGACGCTGGACGTTGACCTGCCTCACGCGCTCGCCTACTTTCCCCGCGCGACGATCGATCGGGTCGACGACCCGGCGGATCGCGCGGACCTGAGCGCCCGCTGGGACGGCGCCTTCGAGCAGATCCGTAGGTACGGAGAGGACCATCCACCGGTGGGCCTGGTGCTTGCGAGTCGGTAGGCGTGGCTACGGCTTGGAAGAGCGCGGGGGTTTCGGAAACGTAGCTCGCCGAAGTCGGCGGGCGATCTTCGGCAGATCGTTCGCGGCAAATCTCCAGACCTCGTCGTAGTTCACAGGGTGCGCGGCATCGTCGTAAGGATGGGCACTGTCGAAGCGGAAGCGCTTGAGCGCCGGCCACGGAATCCCCGAGTTCTGGCTCCGGAACGACTGTCCCACGGCCTCGCAGCCCTCCCCGAGGAGCTCCAGGAAGTGTTCGACGGTCGCGCGGTTCCGGACGTCGGAGTTGTCGAAGAACTCCTCGCGTCCGCGACGGACCACCTTAGCGATCTCGGCGCAGTACCGCAGCAGGTCTCCTATCAGACGTCGCTGTCGGTCCGGTGTCATCTTCATAGGGGCACCCTTTCCGATTCGACTTGGGGCTCGATCGCCCAGTGCAGTCCGCCCTCGTTGACCAGGTCTACCCGGCGCCCGACAATGGCTTCGATCTCGGCGGCGAGGGATGCGCGATCCAGGAGCGAGTGGGGCCGGCCCCATCGGACCATCAGATCGACGTCACTCCCCTCCGTGGCCTCGCGTCGACGGACCGACCCGAAGACCCACAAGCGAACTGCTCCCCAACGACGGGCCGCGGCCAGAATCTCCTCGCGCCGTGGGTGGAGGATCTCTTCGATGCCGAGTCCTGAACCAACCACGGTCGGCCGGAGCTTCGGCGTGGCATAGAGCCGGCTCTTACAGCGCGGGCACACCGCCGGCCGGCGCAGGCCACGAATGGTCCAGGAGTAGATGCAGCGATGGCAGCGACCTGACCGGCCCTTGTGACCTGACATCGTTGGTCATAGGTGAAGTACACTACTTATCATCGTTAGGGTGAGCGGTTCAATGACCAGCGTGGATGGGGAGGCAGCGCCGTCGGTGGGCCGGTTTGTCAAGGATGGGAACGGAGCGAAGCGATCACGATGAAAGGAAGTGCGGCCCTCCACCCGGACACAATCCTGAACTCTTGCGGAGGCCGGAGTCCCTCAGTCGCCCTGTCTGCCTCTCGCCAGGTCAGTCGAAGTCCGTGCCGATGCGGCCGATCCGAAACGTTCGGCTTCTATGACCAGTGTTCCGCGTCAATCAGCGTCCGAGAGACCCCTTTTCGGTCGGACGTTCCCTCGGTCACGCTGAGTCCGGCCCTCTCGGCGGAAGCCAGGATCGCCCGGTAGGCGGGCCTCGGTAAGTAGGCCCTTCGAGCGCCGCGATCACCGGCGGCGTAGAGTGGCGCGCGCACGGAGTCACGGCCGTCGGGGGCGACCCTGATCCAGAGGCGGAGCGGGGGCACGCTCAGGTCCTCCCAAGATAGGGACCACTTGCTCCTTCGAGGCTGCCTAAAGTCGGTCCACAGTACTCCCCAACTCCGATTGCTGGCGTCGACGAACCGAACTCCCTCTGCACTCACGTCGGCGAAGTCAGGGAGAGGACCGAGACCCCTGTAAACCGAGGACGCGAGAGCGCACATGGAGAGAGGCGCGAGCGGAATTCCAAGGCGAAGCAGCCACGACCCGGTGTTTCCCCCGTTCGTCAGGACCTCGCTTATGGCGAGGGCTGTCGCGGCACATCCCGAGACCGTCGCGAGTACCATGAGTTCGATGCGATACGCTCGATGAATCCTTGCACCGCGAGTTGAGTTCACCTCCGCCAGCGCGAACCGCTCTGTCATCAGCCGGGCGTCGTCGGAGCACACGCCGGATCAACTTACGTTCGTCCGCGACAGGGTCAGCCGACACGTTCAAGCATCTGCCCTGCGAAAGGATTGAGATTCAGCACGATGCCTCGAGTTTCGGCTACAAGGTCTGGCTCGCGCCCACCCCGGCAACCAGTGGGGGCCCACCCCTTAGGAAATCCGGACTTCTTAAGTCGCTGCGAACCTTGCCACCCTCGGTATGCGCGAGGGTAGGGGGACCCTCGGAACCGTTTCTCTGGCCCTCTGTGTAGGGTTCCTTCTCTTGGTCCCGGTCGAAGCCGTCGCCGACGGTTTGGTGGGGGGTACGACCGGTGAGGCGTTTGCTGACCTCCAGGCAATGCGGTCCCAACAGGAGCAACCCGCAGATCCGGGGGTCCCCGTCCCTTCCGCAGGAGAATCTTCAGCGGCTCTGCGCAGCCCGGATCGAACCGTCGCGTCCTCGCCGACTGCGGAGCGAAGTTCGGAACGCCCGACGCTGCCCGCTGCGGACTCTGAAGTACCGGGCGGCCCGGCGGTTCTGAGCACGTTGGTCCCGTTGACCGGTGACCTCAGCTCGGGAACCGAGACCCCGGTGAACGACATGGAGCCTGTAGCGTCGACCTTCGATCCCTCCAACGACGAGGTCTACGTAGGAGGGACCTCGGGCAGCTTCAGCGGCAACGGTGAGAATTCGGGAACCATCACGGTCCTAGACGCGCAAACCGGGCTCGGTCTGGCAACACTCGACGTGGGCGCGAACCCTCAGGGCCTGCTCTACGACAACGCCACGCAGCAGATAGTTGCCCTGGACTCCTACTCGCCGCTTTGCGACAGCTATCTTACGTTCATTTCCAGCATCACCAACGAGATCGTCAACTTCACGGCACTCAACTGTGGAGGCTTCGGGCTGGCGTTCGATCCGCAAAACGGAATGATCTTCGCGGGGACCGACATCCCCAGCGGCAACGGCTACGACTACGAGATCTACGTCGTTTCAGGATTGAGTTCAAGAGTCGTTGCGACCATTCCGATCTTCACTCAGCCTTACGCGCTCGCATACGACGCTGACCGCGAGCAGCTGTTTGTCACGAGTCAGAACTCCCACCGTATCGAGATTGTCAACGCCTCCACCTACAGCTTCGAGGGCAACATCTCTCTGACCTCCGTGTCCAGCGGCGCCGTCGTCGACCCGGTCGAAGGAGAACTCTTCGTGGACACGGGAAACAACCTCTCCGTGATTGCCGACACGAACGATACGATTGTTGCAAGCGTCCCGACCGCCGGGGCCCTTGCCTACGACTCCACCGACGACGAGGTGCTGATGACCCACGCCAACGACACCACCAACACGCTGTCGTTCATTTCGGGCGCGACCGCCGGAGTGATCGGCCAGATCCCGCTGCCGCTCGATCCGAATCCGCCAGACTCGATCTGCTACGATCCCGTGGACCGCCTGGCCATCGTGGCCAACGCCGGTAGCCCCCTGGTCGACGAAATCGCCGTAGGTGACCGTCTGGTCGTCGCGCAGTATCCCCTCTCCTCCGAGCCCGACGACGTGGCGTACGACACTCTGACAAACCAACTGTTCGTGACGAGCACGGACACCAACCTGGTCATTGTCATCGATGCTTGGAACGACGCGGTGACCGCCACCATCCCGGTGGGCGTCGCTCCGTCTGGGGTCACTTTCGACGAGCTATCCGGGGATGTGTACGTGGCCAACAGCGGGTCCGACAACGTCAGCATCATTTCCGATCTGACCGATACGGTCGTGGGAACCGCTGAGCTTCCGAGCGCGCCCGAGGCGATGGTTTTCGACAGCGGTACGGACACCGTCTTCGTTTCGTTACCTGAGAGCGGTAGCCTCGCGGTCCTCTCAGGGTTAGAACCTGCCACGATCGCGAACGTGACCTTGGGAGGCCTGCCCAGGGGCATGGTGTACGACGCGGCAATCTCGGCCATCGTCGTGGCCAACCCGGGAACCAGCTCGATAGACTTTGTCAGCGATACGACCTACCACGTCATTCGCGACGTGCCGCTCGCTTCCTGTGCGACCGCGCTCGTGCTCGACCCGCAGCTGAACGTTCTGTTCGTCAGCGAGACCGGTGCCGGTTTCGTCCAGGTAGTACCTGCCCTAGGAACCCAGGCGGTCTCGACAATCCCAGATTCGGGGGGACCGGCGGGAATAGCGTACGATCCAGCAGAAGGGACGGTTCTCGTGGCCGACATCTTCTCGGGCAACCTTACCGTAATCAACGCGAGCGAAGCTCGCGTCACAGCCAACTTACGCGTCGGGTCCGACCCGACTAACGTGACCTACGACCCAGCCACCGGATTGGCGTATTCGACTCAGCAGGTTCAGGGTACCGTTGCGATCCTTTCCCCGGGCCCCGCGCCTTCCTACCCGGTGACCTTCGTCGCTTCGGGGATTGGGACCGGAAGTGTTTGGTCGGTGAGCTTGAACGACATGGAGTCCCAGTCGGAAAGCAGCAATCTGACGATCTTCGAGCCCAACGGGTCGTACCCGTTTTTCGTTTCCGCGCCCGGCGCGCTGGTCGTGCGACCCGAGTTCGGCGTGATCAGTGTTGCGGGGGAGTCCGTAGACCTCGGACTGGAGTTCCAATGGCCGTCGAACCGATACGTCCTGACCATACTCGAGCAAGACCTGCCGGTGAACCAGCGTTGGAGCGCAACACTGGTTGCCGGCCAGTACTCGAGTGAGGATGTCGCGCAAGCACTGCAGTCACTCAGCTTCGTTGTCGGGAACGGGAGCTACAGCTTTTTCGCCCGGACCGTCACGCCGACCGCAGGCTTTGCTCCGGTTCCCTTGAACGGCTCTGTCAACGTCTCCGGCTCCAACGTGACCGCCACGGTCACATTTCTCCCGGGGAACGTCATCACCTTCGGGGAGACCGGACTGCCGCTCGGAACACAGTGGTACCTGCACCTTAGCAGCGGCGTCAACTACACCGTGGCGGTCGACAACCTGACCGCCTCGGTCCCGGTGGACCTTCCGAACGGCACCTACCAGTACTCCAGCAGCTGCAACAGCTCGCGATGGGCAGCGACGCCCGGCAACCTGACCGTCAACGGGACCGCCGCCACCTGGATCATCCCGTTCACCTTTCAGGGCTTCAACGTGACCTTCAGCGAGAGCGGCCTTCCAACCGGCACGCTCGGCCGTGCAGGCTGGACGGTCGTGCTCAACGGGACCGCACGTCACGCGACCTCTCGCCAGATAGTCTTCAACGACGTGCCTAACGGGAGCTACGTGGCCTTCACGGCTGGCCCCTCAGGCTTTGAATCGGGCCATGCCGTCCTCTTGACGAACGTCAGCGGCTCGACCAGCATCGGAATCATCTTCGCCAAGGGACCGACCGCGAATCTGGCGTTTCGAGAGAAGGGCCTGCCCAAGAACTCCCGATGGTGCCTCCAGCTAGAGGATGAAGAACAATGCACCGCGGACTCGTACCTAAGGTATGGCAATCTCACCCCTGGGACGTACGCCTACGAGGTCGTCTCGCCGCTTTCGGGACAGCGAGTCGATGGCCTCGCAGGGGGGATCGCCATCCCTCCGGCAGGGAACCTAACGGTGACCCGAAGTGAAACCATCACCTTCTCCTTCTCCTACCCGTATCAGGTGGTCTTCTCCGAGGTCGGCCTGACGGGTGGAACCTGGTCGGTGACCATAGGCGGAGTTGCGAAGTCGAACTCCTCCGGCGGAACGATCACGTTTGACCTCCCGAACGGCACCTATCGCTACACGCTGGCAAGCGTAGTGGGCTACCGGATCACGGCGGCCCCGCAGCGCGTGGTGATCGATGGACGGACCGCCGCGGTCACCGTGAAGTACCGACCTCGATCCTAGCTGGCTGCGCCGGCGCGAGTGCGGATGGCATCGTGCGGGGGCCCAGCCGTGCAGGGAGCACGCGACGTCGCCGGTGGGACTCGTGCTCTCAGTGCCAATCGCTTGCGTCCCTAGCCCGACGCGCTCGCGGAGTGAAGGTCAGGGACCGGCCAACTGTCGGGATTCCGTCCCTTACCATCACTTACCTGTCATCCGGTGCCCCGGTCGTCCTGGGACTCGAAGCTCTCCGCCAGAACTCTCCAGGCTTTCAATATAGGTCAGATCCGGGCGCAGTCGGCTGCGGACTGCAAACTCACTCTACGCTAAGGGCTCCTCCCCATTCGTGACTTCGGGCGAGCCGGGCGCGGAGGAGTCCGCATCCATCGAGTAACCGAGTCTACCGGCACGACCTACCGGTACCGCATGGCTCCCCGACGCAGAACGCGGTCCCCGACAGTCCTGGCTCAGCCGTGGGCTCGGCTGGCCCGAACTACCGAAGTGGGGACACGCTCAGACTTTCCGAACCAGCTCCTTCGCCCGAGCAAGCTTCCGATAGAATCCGGGGCGGGCCCCGAACCCACCGATCTTGATGGTATCACCCTCCACGACGAAGAACATCCGATAGCCGCCAACCTTCATCGACCAAACGGGAGATACGACCCCCGCGGGCGGAGAGAGCTGGGCCACGCTGTAGCCTGAGCCGGCGGCGAAGGGGTTGGCCGACATCTGACGAATCGCCCTTTCGTAGATGGCACGGACTCCCGGGGGCAACTGCAGAAATTCGGCGACCGCCCTGCGGTGGCGCAGGACCCGGTAGGGCACCCTATCGACCCCGCCTCCGACGCGCTCGGGACTCGACGAGCAGGTCGTTCACGGGTTCGAATTCGTCGGAGCGGAATCGACGATTGAGCTCGGCCCAGCCGAGCCGGTTGGGGTGGGCGGCGAGCAAGAGTGAGATGACGTCATCGTAGGTCTCGTCCCCGGACTTGAGCATCCCGAGCAGCTCTCGGGTCCGCTGGCTGACCGCCACGGTGGTGTCCATGCACCCGCCTATCGCCTATGGATGATATAACGCCCACGAGAGAGCAGCTGACACGGGCGCGGAGGGATTTGAACCCTCGACCGCCGGGTTAGGAACCCGGTGCCCTATCCAGGCTAGGCTACGCGCCCCGCTGGACCTGCTCGCCGGGTCCCATAACGAAAGCGACTCGGCGGACCCTCCGTTATGGCGAGAGCGAAAGCGGACGGGGGACGCCACCGCCCGCGCCGATCACCGCCCGAGCTGGGCACGTGGGGCAAGGGTACCGGAACCGACCGGGACGGTAGGACGGGAGTGTCAGCTCAAGGCAGCCTGGGCAGTGCCTAACACCTCACAGCGTCGCGCCACAGCTCCCGCAGTGGCGCGATCCGGGCTGATTCAGCGCGCCGCAGTAGCGGCAGTGCAGGAAGACCAGCGGCGTCATCTGCCCGGACGTCGAGGTCGTGGCCGCGGCGGTTGGCCCTGCCGGACCGTGCTTGGAGGCCCGCTCCGAGAGCAGCCGGGTCCGTGCCGTTTGGATCGCCTCGGCGATCTTGGCCGCGTTGGGAGTGGCAAACGTACAGGCGAACTGCGGTCCAGCCTCCACGCGGAGCGCGGACTCCTTGCGCGCGGGGGTGAAGGAGTGGACGTTGCTGACGTAGGCGAGGTCCAGGTCGAGGAGGGTTCTGGGAGCGTGTCCAACGGACTGCTCGGCCATGACCCCCTCGAACACGAGCCGGTGACTGGTCAGGTAGAGCGTGCCAGAGACCCGAGCGGACCCGGCGGGGCCAACCGCCCACGGAACCCACTCTGACCCGATCTGCACCTCCCCCAGCCTCAGCATCATGTCCGGCGAAGGCTTCACGCGTGTCGCCGACTTGAAGGTCACTCCTCACCGGAGCGTTGCCGCCCCGATCGGCGACCCGAGAGGCCGGCGGGGAGGGAGCTTTCTGCGGCGGGCTCGCCGCCCCGACTCTGACCCCGAGCTCCCTCCTGCCGCCGCGTCCTCGCCCTGCTCCACCCTGCCGCGATGGCCGCACGAGCCGACGCCGGGACCCGGCGGTCCCCGCTCGCGGAGCACGGAGCAACTGGGACGGTCTGCCGTTCAGGCGCGCTTCGGCGCGTCGGGCGACTTCGCCGGCGGGAGCAGTCGATCGTACCGATGGTCGACCGTGGAGACGAAACCGTTCGCCGGCTCCTGCAGGATCTCGATGCCCTCGAGGTACTCGCGCATCGTCGGCAGGACCGGCCGACGCGCGCCCCCCTCGTCGGACGTTCGAGGCGTCGACCCCCCGAGCGCCCCGAAGAGCCATCGGTCGGCCCCGGTGGCGAACAGGAACGGGTAGACCCGGGACTCCCGGCAGAGCGTCGCGAAGAGGACGTCCGGCCGCGCGTCCACCTTCGGGGTGCCGGTGACCAGAACCACCTGGTCCGCGGCGCGGCCCTGGTAGGGTGGCAGGCGGCCGGGGTCGAGAATGGTACGGTGCACGACGACCCCTCGCTGGAGCAGACGTCGCTGCGAGAACGGCAGTCCGAGCGGACCGACGAGGTGGCCGCCGCGGCCCTGGTCGCTCGCGGCGAACGGCCGGAGGACGAGCTCGGAAGCGGCCCACCACTGGTGCGCCGACAACGGGGCGACGGTCGGCGGACCGTCCGCCTCTCCGGTCGCACCGCCTCCGAGGCCGTGGGGATAGGCGAGGGTGCCGTCGAAGCCGGCGACGTGACACCAGAGTCCTTCGTAGTCGAAGTAGACCGGGATGGCCGGCCCTTCGGCCGCGACCGTCGTCACCGACGGCGGGGGGGCGAGGTGGCCGGCGTCCAGCTTACCGACCAGGCGCTCCACGTCGGCGGCCTTGTGGTGGAAGATCACGGCCAGCACGACCTGGCTCCCCCGCCAGACCACGACCGCGCTCGGCTCCTCCGAGAGGAGCCGTACGAGGTCGTCGAACCGGTCGGCGAACGGTCGGACGAGCAGGAAGCTCACCAGGGGACGGCCGAAGGCGACCGGGTGCGGTAGGTAGCGATCGCGCAGCCAGCCCTCGTCGTACGCCCGGCGACGTATCGCATGGTAGGTCGAGCGCGGCACGTCGATCAGGTGCAGGCGCTCGCGCTCCCGGTCCGGCCGCGACGCGAGCAGGACCGCGATCACCCGCGCTTCGGCGTCGGTCAGCCCGCGCACGGCTCTCCATCCCTGACGGGGAGACACCCTAGCATGGGGTCCAGCTACGACGGC
>JASHYB010000108.1 GCA_030043255.1 Thermoplasmata archaeon
GACGCGTCGGGCCGTTTGGTGCTCCCCTTCAAGAGCATGCGCGCGGTCAAGGACGTCGTCGTGATGGACATTGGGAAGTGAGCCCGCCGGGCCTCCTTTCGTCTCGGTCGTCATCACCACCCGCAACGAGGAGCTGCACGTCGCGGCCCTCCTCGACAGCCTGGCCGTTCAGGAACCTCCGCTCGAGGTCGTCCTGGTCGACGCCCTGAGCCGCGACCGTACTGCCGAGATCGTCGAGGGGTTCGCGGGCCAGCATCCGGGGCTGGTCCGCCTGATCCGCCAGGCCTCGTCGCGTGGCGGGGGCCGCAACCTCGGCGTCCGGGCGGCGCGGGCGGAGTACATCGCGTTCATCGACGGCGACTGCATCGCCGACTCCCGCTGGCTCGCGAACCTGCGCCGGCACCTCGGCCCGGGCACGGTCGTCGCCGGACGGACGAGGACCGTCGGCCAGCCGAGGTTCGGCGAGCTCGAGCGGGTCGAGCTGTTCCAGGGCGGCTACGACGTCACCTATCCGTCCTGCAACCTCGCCTACCCGCGCGCGCTGTTCGAGCGGCTCGGCGGCTTCGACACCCGGTTCGTCACGGCGGAGGACATCGACCTCAACCTCCGGGCGGTCCAGTCCGGCGCGGAAATCCGCTACGAACCGGAGGCGATCGTGCTGCACCACGTGCGGACGACGTTCCTGCGGTTCCTGCTGCAGGCGTTCTGGAACGGCTACGGGCGCAAGCAGCTGACCGAGAAGCAGGGGAACCTGTGGCCGCGCTACCGACTCCGTCGCCTGCTCGCCGGCCAGAAGGGGGTCATCGCCTGGGCGCGCCTCGCCGCGGCGCTCGGCGGCTACGCGACCCGGATGCTCACCGGCTCGTCCGGCCGCCAGGCGCGCGACCAGCAGATCGCCGGCGGGACCCACGCCGGCTGAGCTCGGCGGTCCGGCCTAGTTCGCCTTGAGGAGGTCGGCGACCTTCGCGACCTCTTCGAGGACCTTGTCGACGTCCGCCGCCTGGTCGACCACGGCGACGAGCAGCGCCTTCTTGCCGCTGCCGACGATGATCGTCTTCGAGTCGTTCCCCTCGACGACGATCCGCTCCGGCGGGGCGCGGTTCAGCTCGGTGTTCGCCGTCGCGGCGGCCCCGAGGATCGTGGCGCACATGATCGCGAACGTCTCGGTGTAGACCCCCGCGGGGACGTCCGCGTAGAGGACCAGACCGTCCCGGGAGACCAGCGCGGTCGCGATGCCGGCGACCCGCGTCTTGAGGTCCTTGATCACGGCCCCGACGTTGCCCGTGGCCATCATCCCCTGACCTCCCTCACAGCTCTTCGACCCGGAAGTGGCATTCGCGCTGCCCGGTGCTCGCGCACGCCTCCTCGGTGCATTTGACGCGCTTCCCCTTAAAACGTTCGTAGAACTCGCGGAGGATGCCCCGCAGGCGGTGGCAGGTCGCGATGTCGCTGGGGGCGACCTCGATCGAGCCCCGGACGACGACCTCGTTGTCGGTGAAGCGGATCTCCTCGACCCAGCCCCGCTCCTCGAGGATCCGGCCCGCCCGCTCGAAGAAGTGGGCCCGGTCCTTGAGGGCCTCCTCGGCCATGTTGCCGCCGATGACCGAGCCTTCCTTGAAGAACAGACCGTGGCAGGCGTGGGACATCACGCCCTCGTAGAGCTCCTTGATCTGACGGAGCTCCGTCTGGTCAATCTTGACCTGGCGAAGGGGCATCGGCGCCGCACCGGGGACGGCCCTATAAGAAGGCGCCTGAGCCGGCACCGCCGGCGGGCGCGGACCCCGGTCCGTGGGCCTCCTCGTCGTCCGGCACCGCCGAGACGTCGGCGGCGAGCCCGGCTTCCAGCTGCTCCAGCGACGTGATCCGGCCGGCCTGCACGTGCGGCCAGGCTCCGTGGCGATCGAGCAACAGGCCGCGCAGTCCCGCCCGGTGCGCCGCCCGCACGTCGCTCCAGTAGAGGTCCCCCACGAACACCGTCTGGCCCGGGCTCACGCCGAGCCGCTCCACCGCGGCGCGGAACGCTTCGCGGGCCGGGACGGCGGGACCCGAGGGTCCCCCGGCCCCCAGCAGCAGCTCCTCCCGGAGCCCCACCCGCTTGAGCAGCCAGACCGCCGTTTCGCCGGGCAGCGGCGTGAGCACGCCGAGCTTCACCGGGATCCGGGCGAGCCGCTCGAGGGCCGGGGCGACGTCCGGATAGCGCTCGACCTCGCCGGACGGATGGAGCACGCGCCGGACCACCGCCTCCGCCTCGTCGGCCGGCACGACGTGCCCGGCGAGGGCGAGCAGGGTCTCGCGCAGATGCTCGCGGAGCGCCGCCTCGTCCGCCGGCGGGGCCTTGCCCGTGACGCCGAGCCAGCGGCGGCGGTCCCAGGCGTGCAGCGATCGCCGCAGCGCCGTCTGCGCCCGGCGTTCGCCGAGCAGCGGCCCCTGGGGCCGCCAGGCCCACTGCCAGGCCCGGACGGTGTGGAACGGGACGAGCACGTCGTCGAGGTCGAGGACGACGGCCTCGACGCTGCGGGGGCCGCTTCCGAGCGTCACGTCGGTGGAACGCCTACGCCCGTCCGCGCTTCTGGAGCTCGAGCAGGTCCTCGGTGGAGACCTTCTCGCCCTTCTTCAGCCGGGCGAGGAAGTCCTCCTCGCGCGGCGTCTCGGCCGGGGCCCAGGCCCCGGGCGCGCGGCCCCCGCGGGCGGCGTAGAGCAGCTTCTCGATGTCCCGGACCTCCTCGATCGCCGCGATGTGCTGACGGTGCGCCTCGTCGGCGGACCCCTTGACCTGGACGAGACGCGCCTGGACGTCGTCGGCCTGGCGGCGCAGCTCGTCGCCGGCCTCGAACAGGGCGACCATCGCCTCGTGCGCGCGCTGGGCGCTCTCGGCGAGGGCGCCGACCGCCGCGTGGTGCTTCTCCGACTCGTCGCGGGCCTCGGCGAACTCCTTGAGCGTCGCGTCGATGTCCGGGTCGCGGCGCAGCTGCTCCTCCTGCTCCCGGATCGCCGACTCCAGCCGCTTCATCTCCTCGATCAGGCGCTTTTCCTGCTCGCCGGTGAGCGCGGTGGTCATGTGCCGGAACTCGAGCTCCTTGAGGTCCTTCTTCAGCCGCCAGGTCGGGACCGCCCCCTGGCGGGGCGGGCGCGTCCGGCGCAGCTCCTGGACCTTCTCGCCGAGCTCCTGGAACCGCCGGTTCCACTCCTCGCGGAGGCGCTTTTCCTCGCGGACCTCGGTGTTCAGCTCGTCGCGCCGCTGGCGGTGCTCCTGCGCTTCCGCGCTCTTGGCCCGGATCTGGTCGACGATCACCGCGCGCTCCTCGGCGAGCGTGCGCGCGTCGGCGTTGAGGCGGTCGCGGCTCGCGCGGTAGGCGTCCGCGCGGGCGTTGCACTCCTCGCGTCTGCGTTCCAACTCTTCGGTAGGGTCGGGCAAGGGCCACCGTCCGCCACGGCGGCTCGGTCGAGGCGGGGAACGTTTCGACAGGTCCTCCCGATATAAAGGCGTCGGAGTCGCAACGCGACGCCGCCGCCGAGAGGTTCCGCTCCGGCCACACGCTCATATCGGGGAGCCCGGGTGGGAGCGCTCCGTGGAAGAGGTCGGCAGGATCTTCGGCGACGTCGGGCTGGGCCAGTTCCACCTCCTGCTGACCCATCCGGTGGAGCGGGGCGACTACATCTCCGTCGACGACGAGGTCCACGGCCACGTCCTCTGCCAGCTGGACGACCTCCGCCGCAAGAGCGACTACGACGTCGAGCGGGCCGGCGCCGCGAGCCCGACCGACGACACGACGATCCACCAGAACCTGCTCGGCGTCGCGCGGGTGGTCGGCTACCGCGACAGCGCCGGGATCGTGAAGTGCCCGACGATCCCGTTCCGACCGGGCGCGCACGTCTTCCGGGCCGACGAGCCGCTGATCGCCGAGGTGCTCGGCCTGAAGCACCGGGCCAGCACGGGCGCCTACGTCGGCCTATTGCGCAACCACAACCTGCGCGTCGAGCTGGACATCAACCAGCTGGTCCAGCGCCACGTCAGCGTGCTCGCGAAGACCGGTGGCGGCAAGAGCTACCTGCTGGGGGTCCTGATCGAGGAGCTGCTCCGCCACAAGGTCACCTGCGTCATCATCGACCCGCACGGGGAGTACGGCTCGCTCCGCCAGGCCGCGGAGAAGAACGCTGCGACCGGCCGCTTCGGCGTCGAGGTCCAGGGCTTCGCCCGGCAGGTGCAGGAGTACTCGCCGGACGTCTCGCTGAACCCGAACGCGAAGCCGCTGACCTTCTCGCTGCGCCACACCGACCCGCGCGACCTGCTCGTGTTCATGGGCCTGACGAACGTCAAGAGCTACCTCGGGCCGCTGAAGCAGCTGCTCGAGGGGGCCGCCGCCCAGAACCCCGAGTACAGCGTCCACGACCTCGTCCGGGCCGCCGAACTGACCGAGGGGGCGGCCGCCGAGACGCTGCAGGAGCGGCTGGAGTACGTCGAGCAGACCAAGCTGCTCGGTCCGGTGGGCACCAGCCTCAACGAGCTGGTCCAGCGCGGCTCGGCGACGCTGATCAACCTGCGCGGGACGGCGCCGGACGTCCAGGAGCTGGTGGTCGCGCGGATCGCCTCGACGCTCTTCGAGAACCGCAAGAAGGAGAAGATCCCGCCGCTGTTCCTCGTCATCGAGGAGGCGCACAACTTCGCCCCCCAGCAGGGGACGGCGACCTGCTCGCGGATCCTCAAGAACATCGCCAGCGAGGGCCGCAAGTTCGGCCTCGGCCTGTGCGCGGTGACCCAGCGGGCCGCCCGCATCGACAAGAGCGTGCTGTCGCAGTGCAACACGCAGCTGATCCTGCAGGTGACGAACCCTCTCGACCTGAAGGCGATCGCGCAGTCGATCGAGGGGCTGACCGACGGGATGACCCAGATGATTCAGTCGCTGCCGGTCGGCGTCGCCCTCATCACCGGCGGGGGCTACCACACGCCGCTGTTCTGCGAGGTCCGGCCGCGCGCCAGCCGCCACGGCGGCGAGAGCGTGCAGGTCGTGGCCGCCTAACGGCTCCCTTCGGCCGGGCCGCTCCGGGATCGGCAGAGAGGTCGTGCGGACCGGCGGGACGCCGGGCGTCACGG